>JAEZHS010000583.1 GCA_023436825.1 Pseudomonadota bacterium
CAATGTCATGGTCGGTACGGCCGATGACGATGCCTTCGACGGCGTCGGCGGCGACGACACGCTCGCCGGCGGGGCTGGTGACGACACCATCATGGGCGGCGCCGGCAACGACACGATCGACGGGGGCGATGGCTCGGACACGGCGCTGTATCGTGGCGCGCGCAATCGCTACGCCGTCACGTCGACGGGCGACGTCCTGACGGTCACGGATCGAGCCACCGGCGACGGCGTCGACAGCCTGACCGGCGTCGAGTTCCTGGGCTTCAGCGACCAGGTCTTCAGGATGGGCAACAGCGCCGACAATGTCATGGTCGGTACGGCCGATGACGATGCCTTCGACGGCGTCGGCGGCGACGACACGCTCAGTGGAGGAGCCGGCAACGACACCCTATTCGGTGGCGACGGCAACGACACCATCGACGGAGGTACCGGCAGCAACATTGTCTCGGGCGGCGCAGGCAACGACGTGTTCGACTTCAGGTCGGGTGCCAACGCCTTGCGCGATACGCTTGCCGATCTGAACGGCGATGCGATTGCCGGCTTCGGCTCGGACGATGGGTTGGACATTCAAGGCGCATCGATCGAACGCGCAGACTTGAACATCGTCAGGAGCGCCGACGGTGTCACGATCTCCGTCGGCGGCTCGAGCTTCCAGATGACGGGAGATTTCTCCGGAGGTGACTTCATGACGGTAGCGCGCGGCAGCGGTCCGGATGCGCATACGTTCGTGACCTTCGTGCCTTTCCTGCCCACCCTATCGGAAGGCGTGCGCGTGAACACCGACTCGATCAACGGTGTCGCCAACGAGCCATTTCTGTTCGGCGATGGATCGGTCAGGTTCTCGCTCGAGCTCAAATCGGCGCAATCGGCGTTCCACAACACGCTCGGCGTCTACACGGTCGCCACCGACGGTACGATCAGCGACGTGCACATCCTGTTCGCCGACACCCTGAATGTCGCCGGCGCGGCGCGAACCGTGGATCTCGGCACGCCAGGGGAGGGCGCGAGGCTGGCCTTCTTCCTGATACAGGACGGCTTCGATGCCTATGGCCGGCTGCCGGATGATCTCACCTTCGTGACGCCGGGAACGACCGTTCCGGCCAACATCGCGGTCGACAATGCGGTCACCCTGCACAGCGCGACGCTCGGCGACCTCGCCACCGTACCGATCTTCCATTCCAACCCGATTTTCAATCCGCCCCTCGGCACCGTTCAGGTCCTGTCGGGCGTTGCACCCGGCGGCCGCGAGCTGCAGATCGGCTTCGAGGACGTCTCCACCGTCACCGGCGACAGCGACTTCCAGGATGTCGTGGTGAGCATCCGGACAGTCGACGACGGCATCTTGTAACGTTCGCGAGCTGTCCACGCGTCAACGTCGGCCCGGTTGGGCAATAGAGCTTGGGGTTGAGCACCAGTCTGATTGCATCAGTCGTGGTGCATTCGCCGTCGTGATCCGGAACTGTCCCAACGTGTGCATCGAGAGTCCGGACGTATGCTGTTGGGGCAATCGTGCTCGCCTCGACAATCATCTATCCGTGAAAGCGGACAAGTAGCGCTTGCTCGCCGTCTTCTGACGGGAGCAAACTTTGCTGCGCATCGGGGGAACCGAATGCCCCATAGCCGCGTCGAAATCTTTGACGAGCCGGACCGCTTCGGAGAAGCAGTCGCCGGCTTCGATTGCAAGGTATTCGCCAATGGCGGCGGCCGTTTCAAGGCTGAACTGGTTTCGATCGATCTCGGACGACTCTGGATGAAGGCTGCCCGCAGCTCAACGCCCTTCGCAGCATCGCTTGCAGCGAGGAATCGCCGCATATCGCTCATGTTTCTTCCCGATCCTCAGCAGGCGCCCGTTCGACTGAACGGGATCGACCTCGATCCAGACCACCTGCTTCTCGATCAGCAGGATGGCAGCCTCCACGTACGGTCCCAGGAAAACTACCGGATGGCCTCGATGTCCCTGTCGCTCGAGGACTTTGCCGCCTCGAGCAAGGCGATCGCAGGCCACGAAATCGTCTGCGCAGAACACACAAGAGCCGTGCGGCCTCTGCCCGGACTGATGGCCCGTCTGCGTGCCCTGCATCATGCCGCCTGCGAGCAGGTTCGAAAGCGTTCATCCGCGTTCGACGACCCGAGGATGGCTCATGCCGCCGAACAGGAGCTCGTCCAAGCCATGATCGCCTCTCTCGCCGGTGTGCCGTCGGCGCACAAGGGGCGCACCGACAGTACCAGGGTGGTTTCCCGGCTCGAGGAATATCTGGAGAGCAAGGCTTGCGAACCGGTCTATGTGGCCGAAATTTGCGCCGCAATCGGCGTGTCGGGCAGCAGGCTGCGCAACTGCTGCCAGGAGCAGTTGGGGATGGGCCCGATCCATTATCTCTGGTTGCGGCGAATGCATCTCGCGCGCCGCGCGTTGCTCGACGCCGATGCCGGCTCGAAGACAGTCACACAGGTGGCGACCGAATACGGCTTCTGGGAATTGGGCCGCTTCTCCGTTGGTTACCGCACGCTGTTCGGAGAGTCGCCCTCAGACACCATCAAGTGCTCGCGGACACTCTCATCCAAAGCGACCTAACGAGCGCGCCCTTTCGTTTTTGCGCCATACTTGCCGGGAATGGCAAAGATGGCTCCATGACGAGCTGCGGCACCACGGTCCATACCGATCCCGATGACTATTGCGTCAGTGTACCAGGCGTCGCCGTCGATCTGGTGTTGACGGACAGCCGCCCCTTCAAGGCGCGGGTGGCCTGGATCAATCTGCGTCGCCTGACCCTTCTGACAATCGATGAGTCCTCGCCACATATCGACTTCCTGTCGCTCGACCCTGCACGGGTCTTCGTCGCGTTTCCGCGGCACAACGAGCTCGTCTGTGACGCCGTACGGTTGGCTCGCGGCGACTTCGCCGTGCACAACGGCGGCCACCGTTTCCATCATCCGGCCGAGGGCGCCATTCGTTGGGGCGCGATCTCGATCTCTGGCAGGGAACTCGGAGCTGGGGCAGACACTGGCGGACAAGCACCTCGCGCCACCCGCAACGACTCGCTTCTTGCGACCGGCGAAACCAACGACGACCGATATGCTGCGCCTGCACGCTCGAGCCTGCCGCTTTGCCCAGACCAGACCGGACATCATGGCGCATCGCGAGGTCTCCCGGTCCGTGGAGCACGAGCTGACTCCTGCCCTTGTGAGCATGCGGGCCGCGGCCGATGGGCAGGATCGCAGCGTCGGCGACCAGCACCGGGCTGACATCATGGTGCGTTTCGCGGACGTCGTGGCCACCCAACCGCATCGGCAGCGGTTGTCGACTCTCTGCAAATCCATCGGCCTACGCCAAACGACATTGAGGATGTGTTGCAGGACTTTTCTCCCTGCAGTCCATCGGAGTACGTGCGCATTCGCCGCCTCAACCAGGTCCGCTCGCCTCTTTCGAAGGCCAGTCACGAGGACGTCGAAGTCTCGGGTGTCGCGAGGAGTCACGGCTTCGCGCAGCTGGGCCGCTTTGCGGGCGCCTACCGCGCCCTGTTCGGGGAAACACCGTCGGATACTCTGCTTCGTACCTCTGTCGAATCTGCATAGTCGACCGGGGGCCTGCTGGCGGAACTTGTGATCGGCTCGGTAGCAGTCCGCACCGGCCGTCCTTGACACAGGGGAAGACAGATGTGTGCAAGCAGCGGCACTAAGCGACAATCGTTCTTGTCGGGGCTCCTGGCATCGACCTTCGCGGTCGGCCTCGCGACAGCGACGCCCGCCTTGGCCCAAGCGCCGGCGCAAAAGCCGCCCAATATCCTCGTCATCATGGGAGACGACGTCGGCTGGTTCAACATCGGTGCCTACCATCGCGGCATGATGTCGGGCAAAACGCCGAACCTCGACAGGCTGGCGTCTCAAGGGATGTTGTTCACGGACTACTACGCCGAAGCGAGCTGCACGGCGGGACGCGCGAACTTCATCACGGGTGAATTGCCGATCCGCACGGGGCTGACGACGGTCGGACAGGCCGGCGCCGATGTTGGTATTCCCGCGGAGGCTTCGACGCTCGCCACTGCGCTCAGGGCCCAGGGTTACGCCACAGGGCAGTTCGGCAAGAACCACCTCGGTGACCTGAACAAGTTCCTGCCTACCGTACACGGCTTCGATGAGTTCTTCGGATACCTCTATCATCTCGATGCGATGTCGGATCCGTACTGGTACTCCTTCCCCATCGATCAGGATTACTACAACAAGTACGGCCCACGCAGCCTGATCCACAGCTACGCGACCGAGACCGACGACGCGACCGTGCAGCCGCGCTGGGGCAAGATCGGCAAGCAGAGGGTCGTCGACGAAGGGCCGCTGCCGCCCTTCCCGGACATGTCGAACGTGCAGAACATGCACGACCTGCCGTTCCTCAAGGCCAAGTACGACATGACGACGTTCGACGAAGTGCTGGTCAAGGCGTCGAGCGACTTCATGGACAAGGCCAAGAGGGAGAACAAGCCGTTCTTCGTCTGGCACAACACCACGCGCATGCATGTCTGGACGTTCCTGTCCAAGAAGTATGGGGCGATGCAGAACAGCCAGACGGGCTACGGCCTCGAGGAAGCCGGCATGGCGCAACTCGACGACAGCGTCGGCGCGCTGCTGAAGAAAATCGACGACATGGGCGAGGCCGACAACACCATCGTTATCTTCACGACGGACAACGGTGCGGAGGTATTCACCTGGCCGGACGGCGGCATGACCCCGTTCAAGAACACCAAGGGCACGGTCGGCGAGGGCGGCTTCCGGGTGCCGTGCATCATCCGCTGGCCGGGCCAGGTCAAGCCGGGCACGGTTCAGAACGAGATCTTCTCCGGACTGGATTGGTACCCGACGCTGATGGCTGCGGCGGGCAATCCGAACATCACCGATCAGCTGCTCAAGGGCGTGAAGCTCGGTGACCGTACCTACAAGAACCATCTCGATGGCTACAACCAGATGGACCTGCTCACCGGCAAGGGGGCGTCAAAGCGTCACGAGATCTTCTACTTCGGCGGCCCCAATCTGGGGGCGCTTCGCGTGGACGACTTCAAGTTCACGTTCTTTCAGCAGCCGTGGGGCTGGCCCGGCGAGAAGACCACCACGGACATGCCCATGCTGGTCAACCTCCGCCAGGATCCATTCGAGCGCACGCCGTCTCTTCGCGGCGAGTCGTGGAACAACAGCGCTGCCGGCTTCGGGCTCGACTTCTTCGCCCGAGAGTTCTGGCGTTTCGTGATGGTCCAACAGTTCGTTGAGCAGTTGGCGCTGACGGCGGTCGACTATCCGCCGATGCAGGATCCGGCGTCGTTCAATCTCGATGCCGTGAAGAAGAAGATCCAGGAGATGGCGAAGAATCGCCCAGGTCAGTAGCGGATTGCATGACCAACCCGGAGGGAGCGATCCCTCCGGGCCGCCACTCCATGGGCCGATCGTCGGCTCGCGATGCTGTTTCAGAGAGGTTTCCCATGACCGCCTCATCGATGCGTGAAAGAGCCATCGAGGAGCTCAGATCGTTCATCGTCCTGTCGATCTATCTCTGGATTTGCTTTGGCACCCTGGTGCTCTACAAGTCGGCCATCCTGCGAGCCGAAGGCGTTGCCTTCCTGCCGCTGGGCTTTGCCGCGCTGAAGGCCGTGGTATCGGCCAAGTTTCTCATGCTCGCCAATTTCCTGCCGATCGTGAAGCGGCGATCAGGCGAGCGCCTGATCGTGGCGATGCTCCGAAAGACGCTGTTGCTGCTGATCCTGCTGGTTGCCCTGACGTTGATCGAGGAAGCCGTGGTCGCGATGATCCATGGCCGTCCGGTCGCCGAGGCGCTTGCCGGGCTCGGCGGCGGGTCGTCCTATCAGGCCGGCGTGTCTCTCCTGCTCATGCTTCTGATCCTGTTTCCCTATGTCGGCTTCCGCACTCTGGGCGAGGCGCTGGGTATCGAGAACCTGCTTGCCATGCTGATCCAGCGGGCGGCCGCCGATGTCGCCGACACCGCCGAGCATTGATTGGGGGCCGATCGCGCGCGCCTGTATCGATCGGGAACGGCAGGTCCGCCCTATTTGGCGAAGTCGACGCCGAGCTCCGGGAATGACTGGAGCATGCGGGGTACGGCCTCGTTCTGCACCTTGCCGGGGGGTACCTGGGTGCGCGACGAACTTGAAGCGTACCACCAAGGCATTGTCGGCGACCTCCGCGATACCCTGCATCTTCAACGGCTCCAGCATCATCTCCTTCATTTCCGGATTCTCCATGATGTCGGCGCTGATCCGCTTGGTTGCCTCGCGCAGCTTGTTGAGGTTGGTGTCGCGGGCAAAGCGAAGGCGGAAGTTCGCCGCGGCCCAGTCGCGGCTGAAGTTTGTGACGTGGCCCAGCTCACCGAAGGGAATGGTGTGGATCTGGCCGTTCGGGTTGCGCAAACGGACCGAGCGCAAGGTGAAGCCTTCGACCGTGCCCTTAGCCTTTTCAGTTGATGCCGATGTTCTCCAGCGCGATCAGCACAGCCACGACGGCCAGCACGATGGACACCGTGACGCGCAGCAGGGGCATCAGAGTGCCGAGCCGCGTTGTCGTCGAAGCCGCTGCACCGGCGAGATGGCCCCGCGGGCACACGACCGCTGTTTCGCTTCCTCGCCACAAAAGTGACTCTTCGGAAAAATGCATAGCGGCGGGCGAGTCGCCCTCCTAATAACGTCGCACAACGAGAGCCATCGGAGCGATCGCTTGAGGTGGCCAAGGTGTAGCACGTGAAGGAGGAAAAGATGACAAAGACCACCATCTGCTTTGCGGCGCTCCTGGCGTTCGGGTTGCCGTTCATGGCCTCGGCGGAGATGACCGATGCGCAGTATTGCCAGGCCATGGTCAAGAAATACCGCACCGCCAGCGGCGGCACGCAGAATAACCAGGCTGTCGCGCAAGCGATGGATCAGTGTGCCAAAGGCAACCCCGCCGCGGGTATCCCCGTCATGGAAAAAGCCCTCAGGGATGCCAAGGTGACGCTGCCGACTCGCTGAGGAACCAAGGTCCTTCCTCTCCACAGGGGTGCGTGGGGAGGAAGAGCGCCATAGCACCGTACCCTCCCAGCGGCGATGAAGGTGCTCCTGAAGTCAGCGCCGAGCGCGCGGCGACCTCGCTGTGCGCTCGCCCGCACTGCAAATGCGGCGCTCGTTGCTTCGACCCCGATAGATTGAGGATGTCAACGCTACCGCAGTGACCCGGCAAATGCCAATCTTCGGGTGAAGGCGGTTCAAGACAGGGGGGATCATGTACAAGCACATACTGATCGCGACGGACGGATCGGAGGTCGCCCGCAAGGGCGTCGATCATGGACTGTCCCTCGCCAGGAGCGTCGGCGCCAAGGTCACCATCGTCATGGTGACGGAGCGCTGGCCGGTCTATGCCGGTCCCGACTGGATACCCGGGCCGACGGAAATGGCGGAGTACGAGGCGAGACAGAAGGAAGCGGCCACAACGGTTCTGGCCGATGTCAAAGCCGCCGCGGATCGGCTTGGCGTCGCCGCTGACACCGTTCACGTTCCCGAGGCTCAGCCCGCCGAGGCCATCATCGCCACCGCGGGTGAGCGACAGTGCGACCTCATCGTCATGGCCTCGCACGGCCGACGCGGGCTGCGCCGTCTTCTGCTCGGCAGCCAGACCTCAGAGGTCCTCGTCAGCAGTCCGGTTCCCGTTCTGGTGGTCAGATAGGCGAAATCGACTCTGCGCAGTCGTTGTCGCAACGTTTGCCGGAGTTCCGGCCAGGGCCTGGAGCGTTGCCGTCAAGTTGAACCGTGCGGTTCCACCTTATCGGGAAACGCTCTGGTCTTGCCGACTTCGACCCGAAGCAGACACCTGCCAAGCGCGCACGCCATCAGTTATGCGTTCGTGAAAGTTGTCCGGGCCCACCAGGGCTTCCAGTCCCTCGAGCCGCATTCGCTCCCGCACCTGATCGCGAACCCGTGCAAGGGCAAGGGTTATGCCTTGGCCTTGCAGCTCCTTGACCACGTTCGACAGCTCGTCGAGGGCGGTGGTGTCGACCAGGTTCACCGACTCGGCATCGACAAGGACATGTCTCACCGGCGGATGTCTCCCGGCCAGCGCAGCCTTCAGCCCATGCCTGACGTGACCGATGCTGGCAAAGAACAGATCGCCGCCGGGACGCCAGATCAACAGGCCGGGGAAGGTGATCGCCTCCGGGTGCAGAACGACGTCGCGGTAGGCTTCCGTGCCAGGCAGCTGCCCCAGCACCGCGCCCTGCGGATGGCTGGTTCGATAGATCAACGTTATCAGCGACAGCACGACACCAAGCGCGATCCCATGGGGGACGCCAAGCGCGAGCTCGCCGGCGACGACAACGGCGGCGAGAGCAAATTCCCATCGACTGCGGACGAACAGGTCGCGCAGATAACCGGGCTTCGACAGGTGCAGCATTGCCGCGATGACGATGGCGGCAAGCGCCGGGTGCGGCATGCCCCGGAAGAGCGGCGTGAGAAAGATCAGGGTGAGGAAGCAAAAAACCGCGGCGACGAGATTGGCGACCTGGGTGCGCGCGCCGGCAGCCATGGCGACCGAGGTCTTGGACAGGCTGCCGACCACGAGAAAGCCGCCAACAAGGCCGCTCAGGATGTTGGCCGGCCCGTGCGCGATCAATTCCTGGTTCGGATCGACATTGCCGCCGTCCTTGAGCGTCGCGGCCTTTGCTCCGCCGAGCGCTTCGGCATAGCCAACCAGCACGATGGCAAGCGCGCCGGGGACAAGCTCCAGCAGGATCTCGGGATCGAGGTTGGGGAAAACGAGGTGCGGCAGGCCGGAGGGGAGATCTCCAACCACGCTGACGCCGGCCGCTTCGCCACCAAGAAGGCTGACGAGGGCGGTGGCGGCGACTGTCACGATGAGCGCGGCAGGGACGCGAGGCGTCAGGTGGCGGAGCGACTGCATGGCGACGAGGCTGAGCAGGCCCGTCAATACCGGCACGAGCGGGGCGTCGGGCAGGTGCTGCAGCACTGACCGCAGTTTGTCGAAGAAGTTGCCGGATGCGCCGTCGATGCCCAGCAGATGCGGCACCTGGCCGATGATTGTGACGCAGACCAGTCCCTCGATGAATCCGCGCATCACCGGCGTGGGAATGAAGGCTGCCACCCAGCCCATGCGCAGCACGCCGAACAGCAGGAAGAAGACGCCGATCAGGATGGCGAGAGTGGAGGTGAGCTCATTGAACTGCGCAGTGCCATGCGCCGCGATGGCGGCCACTGTCAGGGCGGAGATCAGGCCGGTCGCGGTGTCCGGGCCGACGACCAGCAGGCGCGAAGAACCGAGCAGCGCATAGGCAATCAACGGCGGAACGATGGTATAGAGGCCCATGATCGGCGGCACGCCGACGATGCCGGCATAGGCCATGCCTTCCGGAACCATGACCGCCCAGACGGCGAGGCCCGCCAGAGCGTCGGGAAGCCACCATGCGCGCCGATAGGCAGGAAGCCAGCCGACGGCAGGCAGCATGCGCCGCAAGAGGGAAGCCTGGTTGGCCGTGACAGGCATCGTCTTTCGTCCGTCCAAGATGAGGGCGCTGGGGCCGCCAGGAGATTGTTGATCGGGAATATCCGATCAGCCCTAACTCCCATACGGGAGCATAGCATGACGTGTTCAGATCACTGGCCGGGCATCAACCGGATCCGGGCAGTGACCGATGCCGCGGCGGTCTCCGGCCCCAGCGCAACCGTGGATCCACCGGCCCAGCGCTCCAGGAACACGTGTGCTGTCGGGCTCAGCAGATGACCGGATTGACCGGGCGCCACGATGAACCGGCTGCGGTCGAGGTCGGCCAGGTCATAGGCCGCGCGATAGGACGCTCCGTGCACGGTCTCGAATCCGCCGAACAGGGCTTCCTGGCGGTTGATCGTGGTCGTGTCGCCGGGCACTGGCGCGCTCGCCTCGGTCAGCCATCCCACCAGCGGCACGAAGCGGAGCACCGGGTGGGCAAACACCGCCCGATGCACGGCGCCCCAGCGCCAGGCCGCGGGATCCGGTCCCAGTCGAGCGGCAAGCTCGGTTGCTGCGCTCTCCAACGCCTTGGCCAGCATCGTGTCGCACGGGCCACCGCACCAGTCGGACCGCGCGGTCGGGTCGGCGTCGGCGGACAGCAGCCACGCCACGAAATCCAGGCGCGATACGGCGGGGGACTGCTCGGGTACGCCCGCCCGACGCAGCACGTCCTCGCGAAAGCGGGTGAGCCAAGCGTTGAAGATCAGCGGCTGCGGACCGTCCATGGACATGGCGCCATCCCAAGCCTGCAACTGCAGGAG
The DNA here is from genome assembly GCA_023436825.1 of Pseudomonadota bacterium. The sequence continues at coordinate 10,284 of JAEZHS010000583.1, forward strand.
CGCCCGGCGGGCGATTCCCTCGGGCACCGCCACACCGCGCAGCACGGGAAGAAGCTGGCGGGCATAGGTGCTGCCGGCATCGCTTTGCATGCGCGCGAAGTCGGCCACGCTGTGTCGCGTGGACGCGGCCAGCACTTCGTCGATGCGCTCTGCGCGCCACGGACCGCGCGGATCGTGGCCCAGGAAGACCGGAAAATCGGGCGGCGCCACCGGCTCGTTGGCGTTCACCAGCCGTCCGCTCGGCGGATCGACCGTAACCGGAAGCTGGCCGCCGGAGGCGAAGCCGGTCCAGTCGTGCAGGCCGTCCGCTCCATCCACCGGAATGCTGCCGTCGCCGGTGCGACGGACCGGGACGCGGCCAGTCACGAACAGGCCGATATGCTCGGCATCCGCCACGACCATGTTCTGCACCGGCGAGGTGATCCTGGCCGCCGCTTCGCCCGCCTCGGCCACACTGCCGGCGCGGTTGAGCGCGAGAAATCCCGACGCTGTGGTCTCGCCGGGCTTGAGGCTCGCCATCGACACGGCGAGCAGCTTGCCGTCCTTCTCCGGCGCGATGTCGCTGATCACGGGCCCGTGCCTGGTCTCGCGCACCTCGAGCACGACATCCGGCTGGCCGCGCGCGCGGATACGCTCCTCGCGGGTCGTGAACGGTCGCGGCCCATCCGGCGTCGCGTACCGATCGTCACCGACCGGCGTCTCGATGAAAACGTCCTGGGTATCGGCGCCGGTGGTCGTGAAGGCCCAGGCGATGCGAGGGTTGCGCCCCATCACGATGCCCGGCACGCCCGGTGCCGTGGCCCCTGCCCACACGCCGTCGGGCCGCTCGATGCGAACCAGGTACCAGGGTCCGGGCAGCGAATAGGTGAGATGCGGGTCGCCCGCGAGCAGCGGGTGCCCGGTGGCGCTCAGCTTGCCGGCGACGGCCCAGCCGTTCGATTCGTCCGGCGGCAACGTGAATGGTTCGGGGAAGTGCGGCAATGCAGCCAGGACCTGCGCTGCCCTGGCCGAGAGGCGCGTGTCGCCGCTGGCCTTTTGTAGCGGCGCCTCGCGACCGCGCCTAGGCCACAGCTCGGCGATCCGCTCCGCCGAAAGCGTCTCCGATAGCGCAAGCCGCGCCAGCTCCTGCTGCCAGTTGCCGGCCAGCCACAGCCCCATGGTCTTCGCCCACAGCAGGGTGTCCGACGGCCGCCACGGCTCGGGGGCGCCGAGCAGGATGAACTCCGGTGCGCTGAACCGTCCGCGCGCCGAGATCCAGGCGTTCACGCCGCGCGCGTAGGCTTCGAAGACGTCGCGGTCGGCGGCGGGCAGTGCGGCTTCATCGGCCAGGGCGCGAACGCGCAGCCCGAGCACCCGCATCTCGCGATCGAAGCGCAGCGTTTCCGGTGCCGCCGCCAACTCCGACAGGCGGCCCGATGCGGCCCTGCGCAGCAGCTCGAGCTGGAACATCCGGTCGCGCCCATGCAGGTAGCCGAGTGCCACCGCCGCATCGATCTCCGATGCGGCGCGGATACGCGGCACGCCGTCCTGGTCCATCGTGATCGACACCGGCGCCGACAGCCCGGGAATCGTCGCCTCCTGGTCGGAGGACGGCAGGCTGTACCAGAGCAGACATCCGACCAAGGCGACGGCCAGCAACGCGGTCACGCCAAGAGCGACGGCCGTCCACCGGATCGTGCGCCACAAGCGTGGCCTTCGCAGCGAGAGTCCCATCACGCAGACTGGTCGTTTAGGGTGCGATCGTCACGATGAAACACTGCGTGGCGCTGATTTGCAAAGGGGTCATAGGCGATGACGGCGGCGCAGCGACCCAGGGTGCGCTCGTGCTCCTCTGGTAGCGCCGCGACGATGGGCAAGCAGAAGGGGCGGCAAACTTGTGCAGGAGGCGCTGGCGAAGGGCGACTCGTCCGTCGAGGCGCTGGGATGGCTGGAGGAGTCGACGGGCGCGCAGGGCTTCGGCGTGGCGACTCCGTCCTGGAAGGTGGGCTGCAGGCCGCATACTTGCGAAGTACCCCTCATGCTTCATTGAGGCGCGGCTCTCCAGGCATACTCTTGTTGCGCAGTGATGTGCTTGTGCTGGTGCCTCGGCCAAACCTCACCGGCGGAAACAGGGAGTGGCGTTCAGAGACAACGTCGGTCCTAACAGAAAACATCGGTTGATCTGGCTTTGGTCCCGCTGAACTGTAGGAGAGAAGATTAGTCCTCGACACCTCAGCTCCTCCTCACGCTGGTGAGCGCTATCGATTTCTCGCCGCCACGGCGCGCAGAGGGGCAAACGCAGTATCGCGAAATCCGATTGCACCGCGCTTGATCGAGCTAGCTCGACAATCGCGAAGCCGAATGCCGCCGTAAGACGTCCAGCGCTGGGTATCATGCGCAAGCCAGTCGACACCGCGCCACGGAATGGTGAATTCGTTATCCTGGAGGATGCCGCACGCGGTACGATTGCGGTCGCTCGCTGGTCGGCCGAAGCCGCGCAGTGGCTCGATGAGAAGGGCGCGCCTACTCAACTCGACGCAACGCACTGGCATGTGCCGCAAGATTTCGATGAGGAGGGCACGCCTAGTCAACTCAATGCAAGATTTTGGCAGACGCCGAGTCCTGCAAAGGGCGTTGTCACGATGGGCGACGAACGCAGATCGCTCTCGAGCCCGAGTGAGCAGCGTATTCACCACACGCCTTCGGACCCCGCGCCTGGCATGGCTGCGCAACCGAAGCGGGCCGCAAAGCTGAGGAGATGCGTGAGCCTCTGGGCCCGGTTTGCTGGTTTTGCCGGGCGCGGCTGCGGCAAGGTCCTGTCGCCATTTGCGGTTGCCGGCGGCTGGATCGTCGACCGCCGACGCAGCATGGCAACCATGGCGGCTTGCCTGCTCGTCGGCGCGACGCTCGGCGATCTCGGAAAGTCGCTCCTCCATTGGACAGCATCGGAGGACGACACCGAGTTGAAGCAAGCCCTTCAGCAGGAGCGCGACCGGGCCAGCAAACTTGCCGATGATGTGGCCGCGGCGGCGTCGCAGGCGGCGCTGATTCGCCAGGCAGGCGACGCGTCGGCGCGTGAGAAAGCGGCCAGTGAACGCGCCCTCGTCGAGCTACGCCATGCACTGCAGTCGGAGCTGGCCAAGGCCAACAAGCTCGCCCGGCAACTCGCGGAGGCGCAGCGCGACAACGCGGCCCAGACCGCAGTTGCCAGCAACACGATTGCCGAGGCCCGGCGAGCGGAGGAAGAGCTGCGCCAGTCGCTGAAGCGACAAGAAGCTGAGACAGCCCAGGCAAACATACGCTCGGCCGAGCAACTGGTCGTCCTGAAACAGGAGCAGGACAAGGCTGAGAAGAGGCGCGTCGAGCTCGCTGCAACGCAGCGCGAAGTAGAGTCACAGGCGGCGATGTTGCGCTCGGCAAGCGACGAGGCCGCGCGGCTGAAGCAGGCGACTGCGCGAGATATGGACGGGCTTCGCCAGGAGCTGCGACAGGCACAAGACAAGGCCGAAAAGCTCGCCGGTGAATTGACTGCGGCGCGGGAGGAGGTCGAGGCTCAGACTGCCGCGGTGCGTGCCGCGCGTGATGAGGCCCGGCGGGTCGTCGAGACGGACAAACTGACAACCGATCAGCAAGGTCAGGCCCAACGTGACGCAGAAGCCAAGGCCGATAAGCTCGGCAGCGAATTGGCGGCAGTGCGCAAGGAGATGGAGGCTGAGAGAGCGCTATCGCGGGTAACCGACGAAGAGGCCCAACGGGTCTCCGAGACGAGCAGGCGAAGGGCCGACGAGCAAGACCAGGCGCTAGGCGAGGCGCAAGCCAAGGCCGAGAAGCTGGTAACTGAATTGGCGGCAGCGCGGCGTGAAGTCCAGCAGGAACGGGACAAGACAAGAAATCTCGCCACCGAACTCGCCGAAGCAAGGTCGAGCCTGGAGGCGCAGGCGAAGGCAAAGGCCGCCGAAGGAGCTGCCCGCGACAAGGAGTTGGCAGCCGTGCGAGAAGAACTGCAGAAGGCAAAGGCGCAAGCAACCTTTGCCCACGATTTTCTTCAAGCTGATCTCCCCTGGACCCTGCCGGCATCGGCGTTGTCCATGGGCGATCGTTCTGGGCAGAGAAGGCCACCGGCGAATGCGGCGACGCAGCCGGCAGCAGCCATCGAGCAGGGCAGCCAGCAAGTCGTTCGCCTGATAGCGCGAGCCGACCTGCTGCTGGAGCAGGGCAATATCGGCCCTGCGCGAAACTTGCTCGACCAGGCGGCGGAGATGGGCAGCACGGAGGCACTGTTCTGGCTGGCCGAGACATACGATCCACGCCTCCTGTCGGCACGGCAGACTTTCGGCACCCAGAGCGACGTCGCCAAAGCGCGCGAACTCTACGGTAAGGCACTGGCCGGCGGCTTGGATCAAGCCAAGGCCCGATTGGAAGCATTGCAGCAATGAACGCAGCAGGAAGCGATCGATGATGGTGAGGCCTATGAAGAGCTTGTTGAGCGCACTTGCGCTGTTGGCGCCTATCACCCTTGCGCTTTACCCGGGCACAGCAGATGCGCAGAACCAGCCGGCCCGACGCGCGCCGACCTACGCCGAGCGGCAGGACAAGATCAATGCCTGGACGGTGGGCCTGGCCGCAGGCCTTCTCGAAGGGGCGCCGCTGCGGCTGGCTACCGAAATGTCCCGAGTGGTTGATGACGGGGAAAATCTTCACGTCTTGCCGATCGTGACGCGCGGTCCCACCGAGAACCTCAATTCCCTCCTCTATCTGCGCGGTGTTGATCTGGCGATCATCAACTCCGACTCACTGGATGAGTACAAGGTCGTGTTCCCCGATATCGGGCTCCATGTGAAATTCCTGCTCAGTCTTTTCCCGTCCGAGCTTCACGTCTTCGTCCGGCCGGAGATCCAGAGTCTTCAGGACCTCGCCGGCAAGAAGGTGAACTTCAATACTTTGGGCACGGCGGCCGCCTACACCGGACCGCTGATCTTCAGCCGATTGGGCATCGACATCGAGAAGACCTTCATTCCGCATCCGTTGGCGTTGCAACAGATGCGCAAGGGAGACATGGCGGCGGTCGTCTTCATCACGACAAAGCCCGTCGACGCCTTCATTCGTGGCAAGTGGGAACCCGGTTTCAAGTTCCTGCCGGTGGGCTACGACGCGAAATTCGAGGACTATTATCTGCCGGCGTTTCTGGAAGCTTCCGACTATCCGGCGTTGGTGAAGCCTGGCGAGCGCGTTGCGACGTTGGCCGTACCCACTGTACTCGCGACCTACAACTGGCCGGTCAATTCAAACCGCTATCAGCGGGTGGCTCGCTTCACCGACTACCTTTTCGGCCGTATCGACAGGCTGCAGGTTCCTGGCTTCGACCCCAACTGGAAAACGATCAATCTGGGCGCGACGGTGCCGAGCCTTGACCGCTTCTCCGCAGCGCAGGAGTGGCTGGATCGCCAGAGTCGCCAGCGCGCGTCGAAGCAATGAAGTCGGCAGCCGCCTGCCTGCCTGTCGCGCTGGCCTTGGCGAGCGCCTCCGCGATGGCGCAAGCGGCCGGCGATCTCATGGACAGGCTGCGAACGTGCTCGACCCTCTCACAGGCCGAGAGGACGGAGTGTCTGGATCTGCTCTCCCGCGATATCGGACCGGGAGCCGCGCAGCCGCGGCCAGCCTCCGGCTCCGACGGGCCGGCGACGCCGGAAAGCTGGGTTGTCAGCGAAACGACTTCACCGCTCGACTACTCGCCCGTCGTGATCGCCACTGCCACAGCCAGAGGTGCTCCGGATGGTTCGGGCATGAAGCTTTCGATTGCGTGTCGCGGTGGGACTACATCGTTGCTGCTCGGCGGCCCTGGTGCCTTGCCGGCGGGAGATAGCTATGCTGTTTCCTATGCTGTTGACGGCGGACCGCCAACGACGCTGGTGGCCACCGCCGCGCCATCCGGGACGGGCATGACCGTCACCGCGGATGTCGTACGTTTGTTGCTGTCGCTGCCGGCAAAGGGCGAGATCGCTTTTCGCATAGTCGGCCGCCAGGGTGTGGCGCAGGAGGGGCGCTATTCCTTGGACCGGTTAAGGAGCACGCGCGAGCGATTGGCATTGTCCTGCAAATGGCCGACCAGGTCGGAGTCGCCACGAAAGTGATGAGGGCGAGGACATGACGTCAACGAAGGTCAGGAGCGATGCAATGGTAATTTTCGCACGTTCAGTCTTGGTTACGATGGTTTCCGTGGCGGCTCTGTGCCTGCTCGGCACACCGTCGCCTGCCGCGGCACAGAGCAAGCAGGCGGCGGCATCGCCAGCCGCACCTGGCGCCGAGAAAAAGCCACATCGGCTGATCCTTCAGGTGAATACGAATGAGCCCGCAGCAATGAACCTGGCACTCAACAACGCGGCCAATGTCGAGCAACACTACAAGAGCATCGGACAACGGGTTCAGATCGAGATCGTTGCCTTTGGGCCGGGGCTCAACATGCTGCGCGACGATACCTCTCCAGTGAAAGAGCGGATCAAGTCGCTTGCCGAGACCTCGCGGTCGATCTCGTTTGCCGCCTGCGACAATACAAGGACGAACATGAGCCGAGCCGAGCAAAAGGAAATACCGCTCGTCTCGCAGGCCACGGTCGTGGCGTCTGGTGTGGTGCGGGTGATGGAGCTGCAGGAGCAGGGCTGGAGCTACGTACGCCCATAATCCCGCGCGCGGTTGCTGGCCAAGTCTGCATCGACATGCCTGCAGTATCAGAAATTTCGCGAAGCCGCGTTGCCTGACTACATGCCTGATGACCGTCGGGCTGCGTCGTTCAACGTCTGGGCTGTAGAGGGAATCTGGTCTAGCGTACTCTCCTCCGGCGCCGCCTGGCGCTGAACGCTCTGTCAGCCCATTTGAGCCGCTGCGGCCATGCTGGGGCTCGGCGCCGAGTGAGCACGCTCGGTTGGCGACGGGCAGCGCTCGGAGCAGTCGGAAATCATCGCAAGTCTTCGTCGATGCAAGTCAGGAAAGATTTCCATGCCGTTCCATCAAATAGGCGACGTTCGCATTCGCTACGAAGAGGTTGGCTCCGGCTTCCCGCTGCTCGTCATCCCTGGCGGCGGATTGAATTCGCGCGTCAATAACTGGCAGACCGCTGTTTTCAATGCGATGGAAGAGTTCAAGCACGACTTCCGCTGCAGCACCATGGATCAGTGCAACGCCAATGGCGGCGAGTCCATCGGTCCCGTGCCGGTCGGCGAACGCGTGGGA
>JAEZHS010000624.1 GCA_023436825.1 Pseudomonadota bacterium
CGCAGATACCAGAGAAGAGACGTCTCCGGATCGCCGCTGAAGTTCTGCGCTTTGCCATTGACGGTGAACTTGCTCATGGCTGGCCTCCAAGGAGTAGGACGAACGACAAGGTTCGCGCGACGGTGCTTGCTTTGAGCGCCCCGATCCATTCGCGCTCTTGAGCGCGTCGCAGGAAAATCAACGATCGAGGTCGGCGCCGAGCTTAGCCAACCCGCCGGGATTTCTCCATCGCTGCTTCGATGGCAGCACGATCGATGAAGATATCGGGCTCAGACGAACGTCAGCAGCCGCCTTGGATTGCGCACCAGGATGGCGTCGATCTCATCCTCGCTGTAGCCGCGCTCCTTCATCATCGGCACGACATTCCGGAAGATGTGGCCATAGCCGTGGCCGCCGAAGGTCGTGAGCCGGGTGCGGTAGCAGATATCGTGGCTGATCACGACGCGGTCGAGGTGGCCGTGGTCGATCAGGGCGCGGATTAGCCTGAGCCGCGTGGCGTCGTTGGGCATGTCGATGTCCGACAGCCCGTAGTAGCTGTTCTCCTCGCCGAACAGGTCGAACTCGATGGTGACGCCGGAGTCGGCGAGCCGCAGCAGGCGCTCCTCGTCGAAGATCGTCCGGTCGATATGGCTGATCACCACGCGCTCGGTCGGCTTGCTCGCAGCCTTGATGAAGTCGGCCACTTCCTGCGGCTGGTCGGGGTTGCGGCCGGGATGGACGTTGATCGAGGCGCCTGTCTCGCTTGCCGCAATCAATGCCGCCTGCATCACCTTCTTCTCGGTGGCGGTCCACGGCGCGGTGCAGCCGATCTCGCCGATCATGCCGGCGCGCACGTCGGTGCCCCAGGCGCCGTGCAGGACCTGGCCGATGATCTCCTGGGCGAAGTCGTCGACGCTGCGACCCTGGTTCCTGGGATCCTGGTAGTCGTTGACGTAGTAGCCGCAGCCCATGATCAGGTGCACGCCGGTGCCGGCAGCTATCCGCCTCAGTCCCGTCGGATCGGGCGAGAGACCGCCGCAGGTCAGCTCGACGATGGCGTCGCCGCCCTGATGCTTCATCATCGCCACCTCGCGCGTGGCGATATCCTCCAGATCGAGCATGTACTTGCGGCCGGCGCGCTGCAGCCCGCGCCCGTAGTTCATCTGCCAGACGTTCTCCAGCGTGATCTCGGGCCCGAGATCGTTGTCGGAACGCCTGCCCGGAGGCCGGATATCACACAGGACATGCTCGTGCATCAGCGTGCGGCCGAGCGTCTCCGGCGCGATCGGGCCGAGGACGGTCTGGATCTTCCCCTTGAGCTTGTTGCGGGTCATTGCGGCTCCAGCTTGGCGGCGGTTATGACCTTCTTCCATTTGACGTTCTCGGATTCCATCTGCTTCAGGAGCGCCGCCGAATCGCCCGGCAGCTCGGCGGCGCCGGCTTCGCGGATCTTCTTGATCACCGGCTCGGACTTGACGCCCTTGGTGATCTCGTCCGAGAGCTTCTTGACGATGTCGGCCGGCGTACCGGCGGGCGCCGCGACATACCACCATGGGGCGGCATCGAAACCCGGGTAGCCCTGCTCGGCGATGGTCGGCACCTCGGGCGCGGAGAACCAGCGCTTGGCCGAGCTGACGCCCAGCGCGCGCAAGGCGCCCGACTGGATGTGCTGGAGATAGGGCGGCAGGTTGTCCATGGTGGCGAGGATGTGGCCGGCCAGAAGGTCCTTCATCACCAGCGAGCTGCCGCGATAGACGACGTGCTCGACCCGGATGCCGGCCAGCTCCGACAGATACTCCATGGCGAGATGGCCGGTGCCGCCGACCGCGGGCGAGCCGTAGCTCACCTTGTTGGGCCCCTGCGCCTTGCAGTAGTCGACGAATTCCTTGAGGGTCTTGGCCGGGAAGCTCGGATGGACGGCAAGGACGTTCGCCACCTCGCCGACCAGCGCCACCGGCGCGAAGCTCTTCATGCTGTCGTAGGGCATGTTCTTGTAGAGATACTGGTTGGTGACGGCGGTGCCGACCGTGCCCAGCAACAGCGTGTAGCCGTCGGCCGGTGCCTTGGCGACCAGCTCGGCGCCGACATTGCCGCCCGCGCCCGTCTTGTTGTCGACGATCACCTGCTGGCCCCACTGCTCGGTGAGGTATTGCGCGACGATGCGACCCAGAAGGTCGGTCGTGCCGGCGGCGGCGAAGGGCACGACCATGCGGATCTGCTTGTTGGGATAGCCGCCCTGCGCAAGCACGTTTCGCGCCAGCGCCGGTGCAGCAAGCGCGCCGGCGAGTACCGCACGGCGAGCGATCTTGGTCATGGAATTCCTCCTCCGCTTCGGGTGACTATATCGTCGGCCTGAGGGGAGACAAACGTGACAGCACCACTTACCGGCTACGCCGACCGCATCTCGGTACGCGCCGGCGAAAAGATCAGCTTCAAGGTCTCGAGCGTTGGACCGGGACCATACAATGCCATGCTGGTGCGCATCGTGCGCGGCGATCCCAATCCCGACGGGCCGGCGCAGAAGCTGGAAGACCAGTCGGAACTGTTCGACGGCCGCTTCGCCTCGCGCGAGCAGCACGCCTGGCCCGGCTCCTATGCACTGGTCGAAGGCGCCGCCGACGTGAAGCTGCCCGAGGCGCTTTCGGTCGAGGCGCTGATCTGGCCGACCCTGCCGGAAGACGGGCCGCAGACCGTGATCGCGCGGCGCGACGCCGCCTCGGGTGCAGGCTTCGCGCTGGTGCTGACGCCGGACGGCATGGCGCTGGAATGCGGCAGCGCGCGCGTCGTCACGGGCAGGAAGCTGCGCAATCGTGCCTGGTATCGCGTGTGGGCCTCCGCCGATCCCGCGACGGGCATGATGCGCGTCGGCCAGCAGCCCCTGAAGCGCGCCTTCGCCGTCGGCGACGAGGGCGAAGCGAGCACGACCGCATCGGGTCTCGCCGTCGAGGCCCCGCAGCCGGTGTTCATCGGCGCGGAGAGCGCCGGCGACCGCCCGGCGCGGCGCTGCTTCAACGGCAAGATCGAGGCGCCGGTGATCGCGGGCTTCGCTGCCTGGGATTTTGCCCGCCGCATGGGCACGATGGAGATCGAGGACACCGGCCCCAACGGCTTGCACGGGACGCTCAGGAACCTGCCGACACGCGCCATGAAGGGTGCGGCCTGGAACGACGCCGAGCGCGACTGGAAGCGCACGCCGCACATGTACGCCGCCATCCACTTCCACGACGACGACCTGCACGACTGCGGCTGGGCCGACGATTTCAGCTTCACCGTGCCGAAGGACATGAAGAGCGGCGTCTACGGCATGCAGCTGCGCTGCGGGCCGCATCGCGACGTCATCCCCTTCTTCGTACGGCCGCAGATCGGCAAACCGCAGGCCAAGGTCTGCTATATCGCCTCGACCTTCACCTACCAAGTCTACACCAACTTCTCGCGCGGCATGTTCAACGAGCCGTTCCGCCAGCGCATGACCGACTGGAAGGCGGCCGCCAACAATCCCGACGAGCACAAGGACTATGGCCTCTCGACCTACAATTTCCATCGCGACGGCTCCGGCGTCGCCTACTCCTCGCACCTGCGCCCATTGCTCACCTGGCGGCCGGACTTCCTCACCTTCCACGACCAGGCGGGTTCCGGCCTGCGCCACCTGCCGGCCGACTCCCATCTCACCGGCTGGTTCGACCGGCTGGGCATCGCCTATGACGTCGTCACCGACCACGACCTGCACGAAAAAGGCGTCGACATCCTCGCTTCCTACAAGGTGGTCGTGACCGGAACGCATCCGGAGTATCACACCAAACAGACGCTCGATGCGTTGCAGGCCTACACCGAAACGGGCGGCCGGTTGATGTATCTCGGCGGCAACGGCTTCTATTGGCGCGTGGCGCTGAGCGACGCCTGGCCGGGCGCCATCGAAGTGCGGCGCACTGAGGGCGGCATCCGCACCTGGCCGGCCGAGCCCGGCGAGTACTATCACGCCTTCGACGGCGCCTATGGCGGGCTGTGGCGGCGCTCGGACCGGCCGCCCAACATGCTGTGCGGCATCGGCTTCTCGAGCCAGGGCCTGTTCGTCGGCGATTCCTATCGCCAGTCGCCGGCGGCGCGCGACAACCATCACGCCTGGGTGTTCGAAGGCGTGAAGGACGAGCTGTTCGGCGGCTACGGCTTCTCGGGCGGCGGCGCGGCGGGCTTCGAGCTCGACCGGCTCGACCATCGTCTGGGCAGCCCGCTCAACGCCGTCGTCCTGGCCTCGTCGGAAGGCCACGACCGCAAGGAGTTCGTGGTCGTGCACGAGGAGCGGCTGGGCTTCAACACCACGATCACCGGCGACACGCTGGAAGGGCTGATACGCGCCGACATGACCTACATCGAGAAGCCCAAGGGTGGCGCGGTGTTCTCGGTCGGCTCGATCACCTATTGCGGGTCGCTGCCGCACAACAAGTTCGACAACGACGTCTCTCGGCTGACCTTCAACGTGATCAACCGGTTCGGCGAGCTGGGACTGAAGTGGCCGTTCTGACCAGGAGCGCGGCGCTCCGGTCCTACTCCGACGCCTGAACCCGCTCGAGCAGCGTGCGGTGGCGGGAATCGGTGACCAGCTTAGGGTAGAGCGGCGCCAGGGCCTTGGCGAAGGCCGACTTGTCGGTATCGGTCACGAACTCCACGCCGCTTTCGCTGAGCTTGCTGCGGCTTGCCGCTTCCTGCTCGTCGACGATCTTGCGGTAGAACGTCACCGAATCGCGCGCCGCCTGGCGAATCAGCTCCTGATCGGCAGCGGGAAGCTGGTCCCACACCCGCTTTGAAAACAGCACGATGCCCTGCGGTGCAGCGTGCTCGGTCAGGCTGTAGACCTTGGCGACCTCGAAATGACGCGAGGCGTAATAGGAGACGATGTTGTTCTCCGCCGCGTCGATCGTGCCGGCGGCGAGCTGAGCGCGCACCTGACCATAGGGAATCGAAACGGGCCGAGCGCCGAGCGCCTGCATCACTTCGACCATGACCGGGGAGGTCTGCACGCGGATCTTCAGCCCCTTCATGTCGGCGGGCGTGCGCACCGACCGGTTCGGCATGTAGATCGAGCGCGGGCTGACGTCGTAGAAGCAGAGTCCGATCACGTCGTAGGAGGTGAGCGAGGCGAGCAATTCCTCGCCGATCGGTCCGTCGAGCGTGCGCCGGCGATGCGCCACCGACTTGAACAGGAACGGCAGGGTCGGGATCACGCTGGCGGGGGCCGAGCCGTGCAGAGCCGAGATGCTGATGCGCGCCATGTCGAGCGTGCCGGTGCGCAGCTGGGCCAGGGTGAAAAGCTCGGAATCGCGGTCCGCGGCGCCGAGGTCACGGATGCCGAGCCGCCCGCCGCTGCGCTCGCTCATCAGGGCGCCCATGTGGGCGATGGCCTGGACGGTGGGATGGTCCGCCGCCTCGACATCCGACGACTGGAACTGGCGTGCCTCAGCCACACCTATGCAGATCGATGTCGCTACGGCGATGGCGAGAATCCACAGGCGATGCAGGATCATGCTCCAAAGGTCGACGAGGCGATGGGATCATCGGCAGAACCTGCCGTCCAGTGACAACAACTTGCAGCGGGTGGCGCCGACGCGCGCCGTCTCGCACTGCGCTACAGGGCGATCGCCGCCTTCGCCTCGGGTGTCAGCGCTACCAGCAGGCCCTTGCAGCCGGCCTCGATCAGGTCGAGCGCGCGCTCGTAGTCCTGCTGCGTGCCGCCATACGGGTCCTGCACGTCGACGATGCCGGGCATCGGGCCGAACTTTGTGAACATCTGCAGGCTGTTCGCCTTGTCGCGCGGCGCCAGCCAGCGCAGATCGGCCATGTGACTGCGGTCCATCGCCAGCACGTAGTCGGCGGCGGCAATATCCTCCTTGGTGAGGGCGCGCGAGCGCTGGCCCGAGATGTCGTAGCCACGACGCGCCGCCGCTTCGACGGCGGCCGGCGTCGGCGCCTCGCCGGCATGGATGCCGGTGGTCCCGGCCGAAGCGATAGCGAATGCCTGCTCGAGACCGGCCCGGCGCGTCAGGGTACGGAACACGCCTTCGGCCATGGGCGAGCGGCAGATGTTGGCGGTGCAGACGAAGAGGACGCCAATGGTCATGGCCTCCCAGCCTAGCACAGCGTCGGAGTGGTTTCCCATGCTCCGGATCCGTTCCTCTTGGGCGCCACTCCAGTGGCGCGTAACGCGCATCTTGCGCGCTCATGATACATGAGCGTAGGGAGCCGAATCGACCTTCGGTCGAT
>JAEZHS010000670.1 GCA_023436825.1 Pseudomonadota bacterium
CCACACTTCGCCATCTCGATCGGGCTCGAGCGCGAGGGCGAGATCATCGCTGGCGTGATCTACCAGCCGATCTCCGACGAGCTGTTCTGGGCCGAGAAGGGCAACGGCGCCTATGTCGACACGCCCAACGCCCGCTCGCGCCGCCTGCGCGTGTCAGGTCGCAAGGATCCGGCGCGCGCGCTGATCGCGACCGGCATCCCCAACATCGGCAAGGGCGACCATCCCGACTATCACCGCCGGCTCGAGGCCGTGACCCGTCAGACCGCCGGCGTGCGGCGCTGGGGCGCGGCGTCGCTCGACTTCGCCTTCCTGGCAGCCGGGCGGTACGACGCCTTCTTCGAGTACGGGCTGGCGCCGTGGGATGTCGCCGCGGGACTGCTGCTGGTGCGCGAAGCCGGCGGCGTCGTGAGCGATGTCACGGGCAAGCCCTACGAGCTCGGCGGTCCATCCGTACTCGCGAGCAACTTCGGCCTCCACGAGCCGATGATCGGGATTCTGGGCTCTTAGTTGGAGCGCGCGCTCCAACAAAACGCCATACAACGGGCAAAAACTCTCCACAGGATGTACTGAGGACGCTGCCGGCTGGTTGAGCGGGCAGCGTCCAAGGGCTATTCTTCAATCAAATTCTCGTTGAGAGGCAATTGGTTATGCCATCGTCCTCGGTCGCCGTGCGCGGGTTGGCGCTCGTCGTGCTGGCCATGAGCGCAGCACCCGCCTTCGCGCAGGACATCGTCGTGCAGCCGGCACGGGTCCCGGTTGCCGGCGCGCCGGGGACATACGAGCGCAGCCTGCCCGCGCCCCCGCCCGGCCCGATCGAAAGCCGCCTGGTGAACCTTCAGGCCGCGCCTCCCGCGCCCGTCGTCACCGTCCCAGCCACGCCGCCGCCCGGCCCGACGATGGCGGCGGGTACCCCGGCCGTCGTTCCACCGCCGCAAGCCGGCGGGCCCTTCGGAACGATCGCCTTCATCGGCCGCTCGGTCGTCCTGACACCAGCCACCAAGGCCGAGCTCGACCAGATCGCCAGACGCATCGCCGACCAGAAGCTGCGCCACGTCGAGCTGCGCGCCTTCGCCATGGATACCGGACCCGACAGCCGCAAGGTCGCCCTGGCGCGCGCCCTGGTCGTGCGCAGCTACCTGATCGACCGGGGGGTCAAGTCGCGCATCGAGGTCGGCAGCTTCTCGGGCGACGGCGACTCCGTCGACATCCTGGTGCCCAACACGTGATCGGGCTCGCGCCGTCCGGCCGCCCGCGTCTGACCGCATGAGCAGTCCGCTCCCCTATCTCGTCCGCATGCTGTTGTTCCTGACGGCCGTCGCCGGGCTCGCCTACGTGCTGCACGTGGATCTGCTGCGCGTGTTCATGAACACGCCGATCCTGAACGGCGTGATCGTGGCGGTGCTGGTGATCGGCATCTTCTTCGTCATGCGCCAGGTCGTCTCGCTGTGGCCCGAGGTCAAATGGCTGCGCCGCTTCCAGCATCGCGAGGAAGCTGCACCGCCGCTCGACACCCACACGCTTAACCTGCTGGCGCCGCTCGCCACCATGCTGGGCGAGCGCCAGGACCGGCTGCGGCTGTCGCCCACGGCGACGCGCGCCGTGCTCGACGGCATCGCCACCCGCCTCGACGAGCGCCGCGATCTCACACGCTACCTGATCGGCCTGCTGATCTTCCTCGGCCTGCTCGGCACCTTCTGGGGCCTGCTCGAGACCATCGGCGCAGTGGCCGACGCCATCGGCCGGCTGCAGGTCAGCGGCGGCGACGCCATCAGCATGTTCCGGACGCTCAAGGAGAGCATCGAGGGCCCGCTCAAGGGCATGGCCACCGCCTTCGGCGCCTCGCTGTTCGGCCTGTCGGGCTCTCTGGTGCTGGGCTTCCTCGAACTGCAGGCGAGCCAGGCGCAGGGCCGCTTCCATATCGAGCTCGAGGAATGGCTGGCGAGCGCCACGCGGCTGTCGAGCGGGGTGAACATCGACGGCGAGCAAGGCGTGTCGGCCTATGTCGAAGCACTGCTCGAGCGTACCGCCGACGGCCTCGACGATCTCACCCGCACGCTGCGCCGTGCCGAGGAAAGCCGGGAGGCCGCCGTCGCCACCAACGCCACCCTCGTCGAGCGCCTCGCGGCGCTTGCCGAAGCGATGCGCGGCCAGCAGACGCTGCTTGCCCGCATGGGCGAGCAGTCGATCGAATTGCGCACGGCGATCAACCGCCTTGGCGAACGCGGCTCGTCGGACAACGATCGCGAGGCGCTGGCCACCCATCAGCGCACCATCGAGAGCCACCTCGTCCGCCTGCTCGAGGAGAATGCGCGCAGCCGGTCGACGCTCAGTGACGAACTGCGGGTCATGATCGAGCGGCTCGGCGAACGCAGCTCGGCCGAGGAGCGCGAGGCCCTGCTGGCGCACCAGCGCGCCATCGAGGGCCATCTCGCCCGCCTGGTCGACGAGAACGTGCGCGGTCGCACGGCGCTTGCCGACGAACTGCGCGGCGAGTTCCGCCTGCTCGCCCGCACCGTCGCCTCGACGGCCCGCGGCGCCGTTCATCCGCCGGGCGAAGGCTAGGCAATGGCCTCTGCCTCCTCCCGCCGCCGGGGCGGAGCCGCCGACTACATCTGGCCAGGCTATGTCGACGCGCTGACGACGCTGCTGATGGTGCTGATCTTCCTGCTGACCTTGTTCAGCGTGGCGCAGTTCACGCTGTCCAACGCGGTCAGCACCCGTGACAGCGCCATCGACCAGCTCAGCCGCCAGATCGGCGATCTCGCCAACCAGCTCTCGATCGAGAAGCGCGCCGGCCAGAGCCTTCAAAAGGATCTCGAGCAGCTCACCCTGCAGATCTCCCAGATGCGCAGCGAGCGCGACAGGCTGAGCGGCGATCTCGCCGCCGAGCGCCGCTCATCGGATGCGCTCAAGATCGAGCGCGACCAGCTCACCGAGCGGCTGACCTCGATGCTGGCCGAACGCGACAAGCTTGCCGCCGCGATGGAGAGCAAGGCCAAGGATTCGGAGGCCAAGGCGGCCGACCTGCAGAAGGAGATCGAGCGCCAGCGGCTGGAGCTGACGCGGCTCGCCGCCTCTCTCGCCGCCGCCAACAACGAGAAGGGCAAGCTCTTCAGCGACCTCACCGAGGAGCAGAAGCTTGCCGCCGAGCAGAAGGCCGCCGTAGTGCGCATGACCGCCGAGATGGCCGGCTTGAAGGACGAGCTCGGCCGGCTCAACGCCGCCCTCGACGCCTCCGAAGCCAAGTCCAAGGAGCAGCACGCGCAGATCGTCGATCTTGGACAGAAGCTCAATCGCGCGCTGGCCAGCAAGGTCGAGGAGCTGGCGCGCTACCGCTCGGAGTTCTTCGGCAAGCTGCGCGAGGCGCTCGCCGGCCAGCGCGACGTGCAGGTCGTCGGCGACCGCTTCGTCTTCCAGTCCGAGGTGCTGTTTCCGTCGGCCTCGGCGCAACTCCAACCCGCCGGCGAGAAGCAGCTCGCCGAGGTGGCCCAGCGGCTGATCGAGATCTCCTCGCGCATTCCGAAGGAAATAAATTGGGTGCTGCAGGTCGACGGCCACACCGACGACAAACCGATCCGCAGCGCGGTCTATCCGTCGAACTGGGAACTGTCGGCGGCGCGCGCCATCGCCGTCGTGAAGTTCCTGCACAGCCAGGGAATCCCCAACGACCGCCTGGTTGCCGCGGGCTATGGCGAGTACCAGCCGCTGTCCGCCATCGACAGCGCCCGCAACCGGCGCATCGAGCTGAAGCTGACGAGTCGCTGAGCTCCTCATGCTCTCCCCCTTGGGGGAGAGCATGAGGAGGTTGTCGCTGCCTTCTACAGCAGCCCCAGTCGCTTCAGCTCGGCTGCCATTTCCGGCGGCATGTCCGCCGTGTCCCCTTTGGACAGGTCCGGCGGCGCGCGTTCCGGATCGAGGTAGCGCCAGCCCTGGAACGCCTGACAGGCGCGCGGCGCGGTCGGGATCAGAGTGCGCTTGACCTTGATGCGGCAGTATTTCTTGCCGTCGTCCTGGTCGATGTCCTCCTCGAACCCGACCAGCTCCTGGCGGCAGCGAATGACCCCGCGCACCACCCAGTAGAGCGAGCCGCCTGCCAAGAGTTCCTCGGAGCGCCGCGGCGTGTTGCGGGTATAGACCCAGTGCGGCGAGCGCGGCGTCTGCCGGCGCTGCTTGCGTCGCGCGGCCTGTACCTTCTTCATATGGGCAAGATCGTCGACGCCGACGGCAAGCTTGATCAGATGCAACGCCATCGTTCGCGCTTAGTACGCCAAGGCCTGTCCGCTCAAGCGTCGCCTTTCCACAGTGCCATCGAAAACCGTGATATGCGCGCCACACGCTGGAAGATTCGCAAGCACAGGTTCAGACTCCACAGTGTTTGCACAATCGCCGGAATAGAGTTCGGGCGCTTTTTGCGGGGGTTCTCATGAATCGGTCGACGCTGGCTGCTCTGGTCGTGGCTCTCATGTTGGGATCGGGGATCGCGGGCTATTTGATCGGGAGACCCACCGACCGGATCGACACACCAACCAAGACCGCCGCTGTCAGCCAACCGGCGCCCGCTGCGCCGACCCAGCCTGCACCGGCAACGCCGACCACGCCCGTCGCAGCACCCGCGCAGCCGGCGCCCGCGCCTGCCCCGCAAACTTCCGCAGCGCCCGTGCCGCTGCCACAGCCTCCTGCCGCGCCGGACGAGCCCTTCGCCTATCGCCGCTTCGCGCTCGACAGCACCCGCGCCGAAGGCGAGGCCTGCCTCGCCTTCAACAAGCCGCTGGCCACAGCCAACGTCAACTACGCGGACTACGTCACCATTACACCCGAGGTGAAGTCGGCCCTGCGCGTGGTCGACGACCGGCTGTGCATCGGCGGCCTCGACTACGGCGAGAACTACAAAGTGCGCCTGCGCATGGGCTTCCCCGGTCGCGACGGCGTCAAGCTCGACGAGGACAAGGACGTCGAGGTGGCGCTCGGCGCCCGCCCGGCCGTCGTCACCCTGCCGGGCAAGGGGTTCATTCTGCCGCGCGGCAGCGCCGCCGGCCTGCCGATCACGACCATCAACGTCTCCAAGGTCGGCATCGCCGTCTATCGCGTCAACGAGCGCGCCATCATGGGCTTCGCCCGCGACCGCTATGACGCCACCTATCCCGGCAGCCAGCCGATCACCGAGCCGTGGGGCCTCTACAGCTGGCTCAACGGCACCAACGGCGCCCTGCAGTGGCGCGGCACGATGGAGGTGCGCAACGTCGCCAACCAGCCGGTGACCACCGCCTTCCCCATCCGCGAGACCGTGCAGGACTGGAAGCCCGGCACCTATTTCGTGGTGGCGTGGAACGCTGCCCAGCCGCCGGCGCGCAGCTACGAGGAAGCCGAGGAGCAGAACGGCACCGGCCAGGCGACAGGCATGTGGGTGATGGACACCGACATTGCGCTCACCACCTTCACCGGCGACGACGGGCTGAACGTCTTCGCCCGCTCGCTGCAGACCGCCCAGCCGCTCGCCAACCTCGAAATCACCCTGCTGTCGCGCGGCAACGAGCCGGTGGCCAAGGCGATGACCGACGCGGCCGGCCGCGTGCTGTTCGCCGCCGGCCTGCTCAAGGGCCGTGGCGCGGCGCGCGCCGGCGCCGTCATGGCGTCGGACAACGCCAGGCAGGATTTCACGCGACTGGAGCTCGGCAAGACGCCGTTCGACTTCTCCGACCGCGGTGTCGGCGGCCGCGACCAGCCCGGCCCGGTCGACGCCTACCTTTATACCGAGCGTGGCGTCTATCGTCCCGGCGAGACCGTGCAGCTCATGGCCATGATGCGCGACGCGTCCGCGACGGCGCTCGCCAACGTGCCGGTGACGCTGATCGTGAAGCGGCCGGACGGCACGGAGTTCACGCGCTTCAGCCAGGCCTTGCCGGCC
>JAEZHS010000050.1 GCA_023436825.1 Pseudomonadota bacterium
GATCCACGCCCAGGTTGCGAAGGGCGCGCTGGAGGACGCGGGCCTCACCACGAAGGACGTCGACGGCTACTTCTGCGCCGGCGATGCCCCGGGCCTGGGGCCGATGTCGATGGTCGAGTACATGGGACTCCGGCCGCGCCACGTCGATTCGACCGACGTCGGCGGCTCGTCCTACCTGCTGCATGTCGCCCACGCCGCGGAGGCGATCGCGATGGGCAAGTGCAAGGTGGCGCTGATCACCCTGGCTGGCCGACCGCGCGCCGAGGGCATGGCCACCGGCACCGTGCCGCGCAGCCGTGGCGGCACGCCGACGCCCGACGAGCCCTTCGAGTTCCCCTACGGGCCGACCGTGGTGAACATGTACGCCATGTGCGCCATGCGCCACATGCACGAGTTCGGCACGACCTCCGAGCAGCTCGCCTGGATCAAGGTCGCGGCGTCGCACCATGCGCAATACAACGAACACGCGCTGCTGCGCGACGTGGTCACGGTCGAGGACGTCGTGAACTCGCCGATGATCTCCGATCCGCTGCACCGTCTCGACTGCTGCGTCATCACCGACGGCGGCGGCGCCATCGTCGTGGTCGCGCCCGAGATCGCCAAGTCGCTGAAGCGGCCCAAGGTCAAGCTGATCGGCGCCGGCGAGTTCGTGAAGACCCAGATGGGCGGCAAGGTCGACCTGACCTACTCCGGCGCGCGCTTCAGCGGCGCCGCAGCCTTCGCCGAGGCGGGCGTGAAGCCCTCCGACATGAAATACGTGTCGATCTACGACAGCTTCACCATCACCGTGCTGATGCAGCTGGAAGACCTGGGCTTCGCCGAGAAGGGCAAGGGCGGCAAGCTCGTCGCCGACGGCAACCTGATCTCGGGCACCGGCAAGCTGCCGTTCAACACCGACGGCGGCGGGCTCTGCAGCAACCATCCGGCCAACCGCGGCGGCCTCACCAAGGTGCTGGAGGCCGTGCGTCAGCTGCGCGGCGAGGCGCATCCCAAGGTGCAGGTGAAGAACTGCGATCTCGCTTTGGCGCACGGCACGGGCGGCTCGCTCGGCCTGCGCCACGGCAGCGGCACCGTCATTCTGGAGAGGGAGTAAGTCATGGCCGACACCAAAGAGCGCAAGTTGCCGGCGCCGGCCGTGAGCCCCGAGACCCAGGCCTACTGGGACGCCGCCGCCAAGGGCAAGCTGCTGGTGCGCAAGTGCACGAGCTGCGGCGAGCTGCACCACTATCCGCGCACGATCTGTCCGTTCTGCTTCAGCGACAAGACGGAATGGATCGAGGCCTCGGGCAAGGGGACGATCTACTCCTACAGTGTCATGCGCCGCGCGCCGGTGCCGTACGCCATGGCCTACGTCACGCTCGCGGAGGGCCCGCGCATGGTGACCAACATCGTCGACTGCGACTTCGACAAGCTGAAGTGCGAGCAGCCGGTGAAAGTCGTGTTCAAGCCGACCGACGGCGGCCCGCCGCTGCCGATGTTCACGCCCGCCTGACGGCGATGCGCGCGCCGCGCCTGACGGTCGTGCTGCTGGGCCTCGCCCTCAGCACGACGCAGGCCGCGGGCGCACCCCTCAAGACGGCCGGCGCCACGCAATGCGAGGTGAGCGGCTTCTCGATCGACCCCGACCCCAAGGGCACCAACGTCCGCAGCGCGCCGCGTGCGGATGCGCCGGTCATCGGCCATCTCGCGCCGCGCGTGCGCGTCACGCCGGTCGAGATAACGGGCGTGACCTTCAAGATCCTCGGTTCGAAGGACGGCTGGCTGCTGATCCGCGACGGCAATCCGCCCTCGGATTTGACGCTCGATCCCGCGAATGCCGACGATGGACGCGGCTGGCTGTCAGGCCGGCTGGTCGGCACCACGCTGGTCGCGGTCTATCTGCGCACCGCGCCGCGCTGGGATGGGCCCGTCGTCGCCAACTTCGGCGGCAAGACCGTACGCGGCTGGTCGTACGGGCCCTGTTCGGCTCAGCTGACGTCGTGCGGCTTCATCGTGGACGAACCTAGGGAATGACGGCGATCACCAGGGCGGCGAGGCTCATCATCGCGAGCACGGCGCGCGCGACGTGCGACCACTCCCAGCGGTCGCGCAGCGCCGTCCAGTCGCCCTCCGCGGTCCCGGTGCCGGTCGCGAAGAAGCCGCTGCCGGCGCGGCCGAGCTTCTCGTCCTTCAGCCAGACCTTGTTCACCGGGTGGGTGAACACCCAGTAGATCGCGTGCGCCATCACGAGGCCGGCAAAGGCCGCCAGGGTGAGCCAGAACGCCGTCGTGGCAAGCGGCGTGAAGAGCAGCAGCGCGAAGGCGGCGCTCAGCGCCAGCGGTTCGAACGCCCCGCCGATGGTGAAGCCCGGATAATAGATCGCCTGGACCTTGAGATAGGCATCGCGATCGAGACGGCGCTTGCCGGGGAATTCGAGCGCATGCGCCAGCGACAGGGCCATGCCGATGGCGGCAAGCAAGATGGTCAGGGCCTGGAGGGTCTGCAGCATCCCGGAGCAAACGTCCGGACAAGTTCGACAGTTGCCGACACAAGTTCGCGCCGATCGCGTGCCACGGCATGGATATAGCGGTCCGGCCGCAGGATGACGGCCCGGACCCCGTGGCGCTCCAGCCAGTCGCGGCCGACATCGGGCAGCAGCACGGCATCGACGCGAAGGCCGTCGAGCAGTCCCGCCTCGCCGAGGATGGCGAAGCGCTGGCCGATCGCCTCGTCCATCAGCCGGCCGTCGGCCAGCCGCGGCTGCGGGAAGATCGTGCCGACCGGCGGCGGCGCCTCCTGCCGGCAGCCCGGGCCGAGCTGCGGCTGCGGGAAGTCGAACATTTCAGCGCCCGCTTCGAAGCGCCGGTCGCGGGCTGCCGCGGCGTCGCGGTCGGTCTCCTGCAGAACGTCGCCGAGCTTCACGGCGAGATCGATGAAGGTCCGCACATGCGGCAGGCGTTCGCTTTCGTAGGTATCGAGCAGGGAGTCCGGCGCATCGTCCTTGATGACCGCTATGAGCTTCCAGGCGAGGTTGGCGGCATCGCGCATGCCCGCACACATGCCCTGGCCGAGGAACGGCGGCGTCTGATGGCAGGCATCGCCTGCCAGCAGCAAGCGGCCGCTGCGCCAGCCCTGCTGCACCACCGAATGGAAGGTGTAGACGGCGGCGCGCTCCAGCTTCGCGTCCTCGGGTCCGAGCCAGCGCGCCATCATCGGCCAGAAGATGTCGGGATCGGTCAGCCGCGCCGGATCGTCGCCCGGCATCAGCATGATCTCCCAGCGCCGCCGCTCGCCGCCGACATTCACGACCGTCATCGGCCGTGCCGGATCGCAGAGCTGGACCGTGTAGTCGGGCAGGGCTTTTACGCGGGCACTCGTCGGATCACACAGAAGGTCGACGACCAGCCAGGGCTGGTGCAGGCCGAGATCGACGTGGCGGCTGCCGATCGCCTGCCGCACCAGTGAGCGCGCGCCGTCGCAACCGACGACGTAGCGCGCATCGAGATCGTCGACCGACGCGACCTCGTGGCCGAGATGGACGCGGACATTGGCGAAGCGCTTCAGGCCGTCGCGCAGCACGGCTTCGAGGATCGGCTGATGGAAGTACCAGTTGCCGGCCCAGCCGTGCGGACCCGGGCCGTCGATGCCGCGGCGGACCATCAGCGTGCGGCCTTCGCCATTGACGAAATGCATGCCGCGGGAGGAGGCGCGTGCGACATTGGCGATCTTTTCGGCAAGTCCCGTGCTCTGGAAGATGCGCATCACCTCGCCGTCGAAATGCACGGCGCGCGGCAGAGGAAAGATCTCTCGCTCGCGGTCGTAGATCTCGACAGCGAGCCCGGCCTGACCCAGCAGGTTCGCCAGAAGCGCACCGACCGGGCCGCACCCGACGATGGCAACGTCAGCACTCAGGAATGAAGCGCCTCCCGGACGCGCTCGGATGACACTACCGCGGGGATAGCCTCACCGCCGTCATGTAGCGGTCACGGTAGTAGTCGCCGTCCAGGGGCGTGACCATGACCGGCGAGCCGCGATGCGTGGCGTGAACGAACTGGCCGTTGCCTGCATAGATGCCGACGTGGGTGAAGGTGCCACGGTAGCCGAAGAAAACCAGGTCTCCGCGCTTGAGGTCACTGCGCGCGACGGGCGTTCCCTCGCGCGCCATGTCGTGCGGCATGCGCGGGATGCTTTGCCCAAAGACCGCGCCGTAGAGGTAGTAGACAAAGCCGCTGCAGTCGAAGCCGGCCGGCGTGGTGCCGCCGTAGCGATAGGGCGTGCCCAGATATTTCATGGCGCGCGAGACCAGGTGGTCGCCCCAGTCGTTTGCGACCGCGGGGGTGGCGTATGAAGCCGGAGTCACCGCGGGTCCCGCCTGCTTGAAACCGGAATACGGGCCGTTCTCCTGCAGCCATTTGGCATTGAGCTCGCTGGCGACGTTATCCGTTGGATCGGCCGCGGGAGCGGCCTTGGCGGCAGGCTTCAGCTTGGACTTCGTCGGCGCCTTGACCTGGGCTATTGCGGGAGACAGAACGCCGGCCATCCCCAACAAGACCACTGTAGCCAGCAGCATGATCGAATTGGCCGTCGCTCTTGCGCTCGAGCGGTCGCAGCGCCCGGTTGTCAACGCCATGAACTTCTCCCGCAGCAGCCTGTCCCATAGCGGGGGAAGGCGACACACCCGTCTAACATATGTTGCAAATTTGCCACAATAAAATCGGGCGGCTAGGCGTTGGTTTTCCACGTTTTTTTGACATCCGGTCTGCGCAGACCTTCGAAACCAGCTCTGTTCGGGTTCGGCGCCCGCCACAATTGGATGTCGATCTGCCCGATCCGATACGGTGACAGCATTGCCTGCACGTCGGTCGAGCGACTCAAGCCGTTGGTATGATGGCGGTGGCGGCTCCCAGATATGGCGCCTCCTGGAGCGCCAAAAGTCGCAATAAAAGAACCCGGCCTCACCGGTGGATTGCCGCCGCGCTGATTTATACCGAAGTTATTGACAAGAACGGTAGTGCTCAATAGAGTGTGAGCGTCTGTTGCTCCATGCATCGTTCATCCGACCGAAGGCCAGACCGCTCCTGTCCTGGAGCCGGTCACCCCGTCCGGCAGCGTTCAGGCGGACGGAATGGACCGCAGGGGGCAGTCCAGCGGGAGACCAGCAGAAAATGCAAAAAATGCAGAAAATTCAAAAGCGGCGTGGATTCAATGGCTTGGCGGGCATCGGCCGGCCCTGCAAAAATTGGCAGAAAATGCAGAAATTCACCAGCGAAGCGACTGCTGTGCATGCACCCCGTGGGCAAAGCCGAGACGAGGCGCAAGAACGAGGAGCGGCCGCAGGCCGCTCCTCGCCTCGGCTATGAATTGAGTGCTGCCCACACCCGCTCGGGCGTGGCCGGCATGTTGATGTGCTTGCCGCCCAGCGCATCGGAGATCGCGTTCATCACCGACGGCAGCGAGCCTGCGCAGCCCGCCTCGCCGCAGCCTTTGGCGCCCAGCACGTTGGTCTTGGCCGGCACCGAGTGATAGCCCATGTCGAAGAATGGCGTATCGGATGCGCGCGGCAGCGCGTAATCGGTGAAGCTGCCGGTCAGGAACTGGCCGTCCTCATCGTAGACGCAATGCTCGAACAGGGCCTGGCCAATGCCCTGCACGACGCCGCCATGACTCTGGCCCTCGACCAGCAGGGGATTGATGACCGTGCCGAAGTCGCTGACCATGGTGTACTTCACGACCTCGACCCATCCGGTATCGGGATCGATCTCGACCTCGGCGACATGCGCACCGTTGGGGAAAGCCGACGGGGCGGCCTCATGGACGTGGCTGACATCGAGCGTCTCGGGCACGCCCGCGGGCAGCTTCATCCCGCTGCGCAGCCGCTCGGCCAGCTCCATGATGCCGATGCCACGGTCGGTGCCGACGATGGTGAAGCGGCCGAGCTTGAACTCGATATCGACCGGCGACGCTTCGAGCGCCACGCCCGCGATCTGCTTGCCCTTGTCGATGACCTTGTCCGAGGCTTCGACGATGGCGGCGCCGCTCGCCATGATCGACTTGGAGCCGCCAGTGCCGCCGCCCGCGATCAGGAGATCGCTGTCACCCTGGATCAGCTTGATCCTGTGGAATGGCACGCCCAGTCTCTCGGTCAGCACCTGGGCGAAGGCCGACCAGTGGCCCTGGCCATAGTCCAGCGTGCCGGTGATGATCGAGACGTCGCCGTTGGGCTCGAAGCGGATGCCGCCCATCTCCTTCATCGGCGGCGCGGTGACCTCGAGATAGTCGCCGATGCCGAGCCCGCGCAGCTTGCCGCGCGCCTTGCTCTCGGCCTTGCGTGCGTCGAAGCCCGAGATGTCGGCGAACTTCAGCGCCTTGTCGAGAAGCGTCGTGAACTCGCCGCTGTCGTAGGTCGTGCCCGATGCCGTCTTGAAAGGCATCTCCTCGGGCTTGATGTGGTTGCGCCTGCGCATCTCGATGCGGTCGATGCTCATCTCGCGCGCCGCGGTATCGATCAGCCGCTCCATGAAGTAATTGGCCTCGGGCCGCCCGGCGCCGCGATAGGCGCCGACCGGCGAGGTGTTGGTGAAGGCGACCTTGGTCGCGACCTCGATCAGCGGCGTGCGGTAGATGGCGGCGAGATTGCGCGTCACGCCCATCGAGCCCATCAGCGGACCGACATTGGCGAGATAGGCGCCGACGTTGGCGAAGCCCACCAGCCGCACCGCGAGGAACCTGCCGTCCTTGTCGAGCGCCAGCTCGGCGTCGAAGTCGTGGTCGCGGCCATGCTGGTCGCTCAGGAACGCGCCCGAGCGCTCGTCCGTCCACTTCACCGGCCGGCCGAGGATCTTGGAGGCATGGAACAAGCCGGCATACTCCGGATAGGGCGAGCCCTTCATGCCGAACGAGCCGCCGACATTGCCCGTGAGGATGCGCATCTGCTCGGGCTTGATCTTGAGCAGGGCCGCCATCTGGTGCTTCAGGCCGAACGCGCCCTGGTTGCCGGCGCGCAGCGTGTAGCGATCGGTCTTGGCGTCGTAGTCGGCGATGGCCGAGCGCGGCTCCATGGCGCAGACGACGATGCGGTTGCTGACGAGGCGCAGGCGCGTGACGTGTGCGGCCTTGGCAAAGGCCTCGGCGACCTTGGCGCTGTCGCCGTAGAGATAGTCGACGCAGATGTTGCCGGGCGCATCGTCGAACACGACGGGCGCGCCGGGCCTGGTGGCCTCGCGCGCATCGGTGACGGCGGGGAGCTGGTCGATGTCGACCATGACCGCCTCGGCCGCATCCTTGGCCTGGGCGAGCGTTTCGGCGACGACGAAGGCCACCGGGTCGCCGACGAACCGCACCTTGTCGGTGGCGAGCGACGGACGCGTCGGAGTCTTCATCGGCGTGCCGTCGCGGTTGGGCACGGGGATCAGCGTCTTGAGCGGACCGTAGTCGGCGAGGTCCGCGCCCGTCCACACGCCCAGCACGCCCGGCATCCCCTTGGCTTCGGTCGTGTCGATGCCCTTGATGATCCCATGGGCCATCTGGCTGCGGACCATGACGCAGTACGCCTGGTTGGGCAGGTTCGTGTCGTCGGTGTAGCGGCCCTCGCCGCGCAGCAGCGTGGGATCCTCCTGCCGCGGCACCGGCTGGCCGATGCCGAATTTCATCAAATTGAGGTCGTTCGCGGCCATAGGCGCGTTCATGGGCGGTCCGTCGGAAAGAGGTTGGGAGGTAAGGTCCTCATCATATCGTATCGATCGGGCTTTGCCGCCAGTCCGCAATGCAGGTCTCGTATCGCGGTTTGCCCAGTCTCTCGGCGCTGGCACCCCGCAGGGACCGTGCCAACAATGCCCGCGAGAATGACCACACCGTCGTTACGGAGGTATTTTGGTGTCCGCCATTGCCTGGGAACTGCCGGAGGACGTGCGCGCCGTGCGCGACGGCCTGCTCGATTTCGCGCGCAAGGAGATCCTGCCGCGCCACGAGGCCCATCGCGACCTGTTCGAGGATCCGCGACGGCTCTATCGCGACGATGGCCGTTTCTCGGACGCCCTGAAGGCGCTGATCGACGACGTGCGGCGCGTCTCGGCGAAGGCCGGCTACTACAACATGTGCGTGCCCGAATCGCTGGGCGGCGGCGGGCTGGGGCATCTTGCCTATTATGTCGGCTGGGAGGCGCTGTTCCGGCTGTGCGGCCCGCAGAACTGGCTGATGCTCTATGTCATCAGCCATTGGGCCTTCGGGCCGAGCCGGCTGCTCGAAAAGGTCACCGACGAAGCGCGCGAGCGCATGCTGGCGCCGATGATGGCGGGCGAGGCGTCGATGTGCTTCGGCCTGTCGGAGCCCGGCGCCGGTTCCGATGCGGCGGCGCTGGCAACGCGTGCCCGGCCCGACGGCAACGGCTGGCGTCTCACGGGCCGCAAGATCTGGACGTCCAATGCGCCGGTCGCCGACTACTGCATCGTCTTCGCCGTGACCGATCCGGAGCGCGCCGCACAGCGGCGAGGTGGCATCAGCGCGTTTCTGGTGCCGACGGAGTCGCCAGGCTTCGAGGTCCAGCGCGTCATAAAACTGTTCGGCCACATCGGCGGCGATGAAGCCGAATTGCGTCTGGAGGATGTGCGCGTCGAACCCTGGCAGGTCGTGGGCGAGCTGCATCAGGGTTTTGCCGCCGCGCTCTACGGCGTGTCGCTGGGCCGCATCTACAACTCGGCGCGCGCCGTGGGCTACGGTCGCTGGGCGCTCGAGCTCGCCCTGGAATACGCCAAGACGCGCAAGGCCTTCGACCGGCCGATCGCCGACTACCAGGGCGTCACCTTTCCGCTGGCCGAGAGCGCCACGGAATTGCATGGCGCGCATCTCATGGGACTGAACGCCGCGCTGCTGCTCGACCAGGGGGCGCCCGCCATCAAGGAGCTGTCGATGGCCAAGGCCTACTCGGTGCAGGTCGGCTATCGCGCCGTCGATCGCGCCATGCAGACCCACGGCGCCATGGGCTTCACCAACGAGGTCGGCCTGCACCACGCCTGGCACTCGCTGCGCATCGTCAATGTCGCCGACGGCACCAACGAGATCCTGAACCGCGGCATCGTGCAGCGCCTGCTCAAGGGCGATGTCGAGCTGTAGGCAGTGTGTTAGTCATAGGCCATGTCGAACCTAGATCCCGTCACGCTGACCGTCATCCAGAACGGCCTGATCCAGGTCTGCAACGAGATGGACCTGGCGTTCGTGCGCTCGGCCTTCTCGCCGGTGATCTCCGAAGGCATGGACCGCTCGGATGGCATCTACGATGCGGCCGATGGTGCCCTGATCGCCCAGGGCGAGCTCGGGCTGCCGGTGTTCGTCGGCACCATGCAGTTCTCGACCCAGGCGGTGATCGAGCGCGTGAAGAGCCACTACGCCGGCAAGGTCGATGCGGGTGACGTGTTCATCGTCAACGATCCCTATCTCGGCGGCACGCACCTGATGGACGTGCGGTTCGTGAAGCCGTTCTTCTACAAGGGCGAGCTGTTCGCCTGGCTGGCCAACACCGGCCACTGGCCCGATGTCGGCGGCATGGTGCCGGGCGGCTTCTCGGCCAGCGCCACGGAAGTCGAGCAGGAAGGCCTGCGCCTGCCGCCGGTAAAATTCTTCAAGAAGGGCGAGATGGACCAGGAGATCCTGTCCATCATCCTGAGCAACATCCGCATCGCCGACCAGCGCATCGGCGACATCAAGGCCCAGGCGGCGGCGCTCACGACCGGCGAGCAGCGGCTGACGGCGCTGATCGACCGCTACGGCGCCGATGTCGTGCGCCAGGCGATCGCCGAGATGCGCCATCGCGCCGAGCGCCAGATGCGGGCGAAGATCGCCGGCATCCCCGATGGCGTCTACGAAGGCAGTTCGCAGGTCGACAGCGACGGCGTGGTCGACGAGCCCCTGGTGATCAGGATGAAGATCACCAAGAAGGGCGAGGACCTCACCTTCGACATGACGGGCTCCAGCCCGCCCTGCCGCGGGCCGATGAACAGCGTCATCGCCACCACCAAGTCGGCGATCTACCTGGCGGTGAAGCACATCTTCCCCGAGGTGCCGATCAACGCCGGTACCTTCGAACCGCTGAAGATCGTCGAGCCCGAGGGCACGTTCCTTTACGCCAGGTATCCGCGGCCGGTGTCGGGCTGCGCCGCCGAGGTGAGCCAGCGCATCGCCGAGGCGGTGTTTGCGGCGATGACCAAGGCGATCCCCGACCTGCTGTTTGCAGCACCCGCCGGCACCTCGGGCAATCTCGGCGTCGGCGGCTACGACCCCGAGCGCAACCGCAACTACATTATGTATCTGTTCACCGGCGGCGGTTACGGCGGCTTCCAGGGGGGCGACGGGCTGAGCAACGGCTGCTCGACTATCGGCATCTCGAAGATGCCGCCCGTGGAGGTGCTGGAGCAGTTCTACCCGGTGCTGTTCGAGGAGTTCTCGCTGCGCGAGGGGTCGGGCGGCGCCGGCGAGTTCCGTGGTGGCTTCGGCATCAACTACGCGATCCGCCTGCGTCGCGGCGAGGCGCGCGTCTCAATGGTCATGGACCATGGCCGCACCGGCCCGCAGGGCGTACTGGGGGGCCGCGACGGCGATACCAATACGGTGGAAGTGGTGCAGAACGGACACGCCTACCGTCCGCCGCATCTTTCGAAGGACCAGGACATCGAGATCGGCGTCGGCGACGTCGTGCGTGTCTCGACGCCAGGCGGGGGCGGCTTCGGCGATCCGTCGCGGCGCGATCCCGATTCCATCGCTCGCGACATCGTGCGCGGCTACTATACGGAGGCCGAAGCCCGCGAGAAGTTCGGGCAAAGCGCGGGCGTGCAATGACTTTCGTCCGCAGATCCATCCTCACGTTGCCGGGGCTTGCCGTCGCGGGTACGTCCGTCGCGCAGACGGCCGCGTGGTTTCCCGTCGAGAGCGCCGACAAATCCTTCTTCGTCGATATGCCCGGCGCCCCCGTCTACAAGGTGGTCGACACCGTGTCGGCCGGGGGCACGCCGTTCGCCTACCATTCTTACAGCCTCGAATACCGGCGCCTGTCCTTCGTCGCGCAATCCGCGGAG
>JAEZHS010000068.1 GCA_023436825.1 Pseudomonadota bacterium
AGCCGGATGGGCTCGCGCAGTCTCTGCCGCGTGCCATTATAGTCGGATGAACGATGCATAGAGCGATGCCGCCCGAAAGCGCAGCGGCAAGGTCTATATAACCCAAGTACCAATCACTGTCAATAACTATGGTATCGGACCCTTTCGGTTTCATGGGTTTTTTCGTGCCGTAGGGAGCCTTTGAACGAATCTATTACGGTTCTTTTTTGGCGGACCGCAGAGCGCCAAAAAAACTGCCCGGGAGCGAGCATCGGTGCCGGCAAGGCTGTCATTCGCTTCGACCAAACAGTCATGATCACTGCGCAGCGCTACTAATTCATATTCGGACCGGGCGATCAGGCGGCCTTCAGCCACAGCGGATCGTTGATCTGCTTCAGGAACTCGGCATGCGCCGCAAGCTCGGCGGCGCTCGCCTCGTGCGGACGCGGCGGCCGCACCGGCAGGTTGGTCGCGACCAGGACAGCCGTCACGCCGCCCGCGATCTCCGCCGCCAGGCCGAGGTCGCGCTGCCGGCCGCCGCTCAGCTCGAGATAGACCTCGGCCAGAAGCTCGGAATCGAGCAGGGCGCCATGCTTGACGCGGTTGGAGTTGTCGATGCTGAAGCGCTCGCAGAGCGCATCGAGGCTGACGCGCTGGCCGGGGAACTTGCGGCGCGCCACCGAGACCGTATCGACATAGGCGTTGGTGAGCTTGGCCTTGCCGACGCGCTCGAGCTCGGCATTGAGGAAGCCGATGTCGAACTGCGCGTTGTGGATCACGAGCTGCGCGTCGCCGATGAATTCCAGGAATTCCTCTACCTTGTCGGCGAACAGGGGCTTGTCGGCCAGGAACTCATCGCTGAGGCCGTGAATGTCCTGGGCGCCCATCGGCATGGGCATTTCCGGATTGAAGTAGACGTGGAACGTCTTGCCGGTGGCGACGGTGTTCATGAGCTCGATGCAGCCCACTTCGACCACGCGATGACCGGCCAGCGGATCCAGGCCCGTGGTCTCGGTGTCGAGAACGATTTCGCGCATGGCCTCCTTGTAGCTTACTTCCGGCGAGCGCGGGCAAGCTGGGCTGTGAATCGTTCCCGCCATGGATTGGGCGGCCAGAAGCGCCCGCGGCGCTTCTTCAGCATGGCGATCGCCTTGGCGAGCGCTTGTCGCGTCGGCGCCAGCCCGAGCCCCGTCGGGATGACGATGGTGGCTTTGCGCCGCTTCAGCGCGTCCGGCACCTGCTGGCGCAGGATGCCCTCGAACCGTTCCGTCGACATGCCGGGCCGCGCCATGACGCGCCGCCGCTGCAGGAAAGCGGGCGCGCTCACCACCAAGGTGGCATCGACGCGGCGCTCGCCCGCACCCTCGAACAGCAAAGGAATGTCGAGCACGACCAGCTTTTCGCCGCGCCGCGCCGCACGCTTCAGGAAGGCGCGCTGCCGCTGGCCGACCAGGGGATGCACGATGGCCTCGAGCTTGCGCAGGGCTTCCTTGTTGCCGAAGACGCGCGCACCCAATGCCTGGCGGTCGAGCACGCCGTCCTTCACCACGCCGGGGAACGCCGCTTCGATCGCCGGCAATGCCACGCCACCCTTGGCCTGGATAGCGTGCACATTGGCGTCTGCGTCGTAGACCGGCACGCCCATCTGCCGCAGCATCTTCGCCGCGGTCGATTTGCCCATGCCGATGGAGCCGGTGAGGCCGACGATCATCATCAGTTTGAACGCCGGCTGTCTGGTTACGGCACCAGGATGGTCTGGCCGGTGGTCTTGCGCGATTCGAGGTCGCGATGGGCCTGCGCTGCCTCGCCGAGCGGATAGCGCTGGTCGATGGCGATCTTGACCTTGCCGCTCTTGACCATCTTGAACAGCGACTTGGCGCTGGCCTCGAGCTCGGCGCGGGTGGCGGTGTAGGCGCCGAGGCTCGGCCGCGTCAGGTAGAGCGAGCCCTTGGCGTTGAGGATGCCCGGCGGCTGGGGCGCCACGGCGCCCGAAGCATTGCCGAACGAGCACATCAGGCCGCGCGGCTGCAGGCTGTCGAGCGAGGCATCCCAGGTGTCCTTGCCGACACCGTCGAACACGACCGGCACGCCCTTGCCCTTGGTGATCTCCTTCACCTTCGCGACGACGTCTTCCTTGGTGTAGTCGATCACCCATTTGTAGCCGTTCTTCTTGGCAAGCGCGGCCTTCTCCGGCGACGACACGGTGCCGATCGCCTTGTAGCCGCGCGCCTTGGCCCACTGGCCGAACAACAGGCCGACGCCGCCGGCGGCGGCATGGAACAGCACGATGTCGCCCTTCTTGAGCCACGGCTTGGCGCAGTGGTCGATGAGGTACTCGGTGGTCATGCCCTTCAGCATGATCGCGGCGGCCTGCTCGTCGCTCACGCCCTTGGGCACATGCACGAGCTGCTTGACCCCCATGATGCGCTCCTGGCAGTAGGCGCCAAGCTCGCCGCAATAGGCGACGCGATCACCCTTCTTGAAGCCCTTGGTCCTCGGCCCCACCTCGACGATCACGCCGGCAGCCTCGCGGCCGACCGCGTTGGGCAGCGGCGTCTTGTAGAGGCCCGAGCGCGTATAGACGTCGATGAAGTTGAGGCCGATCGCGGTGTGCCTGATCTTCACCTCGCCGGGGCCGGGCTTTCCGACCTCGACCTCCTCAAGCTGCATCTTCTCCGGTCCGCCATTCTCGTGCATCAGGATCGATTTCGACATCCTCAGTTCCCCCGTGTTTTGCAAATTCCGGAACGCCTGTCGGCTAAGAGCGTCGAGTATAGTGGCGGCCCTTGGAGAGTCGATGCGAAGACGCCAAATCATCCTGACTGCAACCGCAGCACTTGCTGCGCCCTCGATCGCGCGCGGCCAGGAACTCCTCAGGAGCAGCAAGGCCAATTACCGGTTGGTGACCCTGGCGCGCGCCCTCGAGCAACCCTGGTCCATCGCCTTCCTGCCCGACGGCCGGATCCTGGTCACCGAGCGGCCGGGCCGGCTCAGGGTGTTCGCCAACGGCCGGCTGGAACGCGCCCCACTGGGCGGGGTGCCCAAGGTCCAGGCCCGCGGCCAGGGCGGGCTTTTGGACATCTGCCTGCATCCGAACTTCGCGCAGAACCGTACCCTCTACCTTTCCTACTCGGGTGAGGGATCGGGTGGCGCGGCAACCACGGTGGCGCGGGCCGAGCTGGGCGACGGCGCCCTGCGCGGCGTCCGCACGATCTTCGAAGCCTTGCCCCGCGCCTCGGGGGCATTGCATTTCGGCTCACGCATCGCCTTCGATCGCGCCGGCCTGATGTACATCACCACGGGTGAGCGCTATCAGCGCGACCGGGCGCAGGATCTCAACGACCTCGGCGGCAAGGTCGTCCGGCTCAAGGACGACGGCTCGGTACCGGCCGACAACCCCTTCGTCGGCCAGCCCAACGTGCGGCCTGAGATCTTCACCTGGGGCCATCGCAATCCGCAGGGGCTCGCCATGCACCCCGAGACCGGGCGCATGTGGGAGGCGGAGCACGGCCCGCGCGGCGGCGACGAGCTCAACCTCCTGAAGGCCGGCGCCAACTACGGCTGGCCACGCGCCACCCATGGCGTCGACTACAGCGGCGCCGTCATCAGCCCGCACAAAAGCCTGCCCGGCATGGAAGACCCGGTGCGCGTCTGGGTGCCGTCGATCTCGCCCTGCGGGCTCTGCTTCTACACCGGCGACAGGTTCCCGGACTGGAAGGGCTCGGCCTTCACCGGCGCGCTGTCGAACGATGCCCTGTTCCGCATCGAGCTCGACGGCGAACGCTATCGCGGTGAGGAGCGGTTGCTCGTCGACCGTCTTCCCTATATCCGCGACGTGCGGCAGGGGCCCGACGGGCACCTGTACCTCGTCACCCACGCCGACGACGGCGGCTTGTTCCGCATCGAGCCCGCCTGACCGAGACTGATGCTCATCCTCGCTTCCGCCAGCCCCTCCCGTCGCCAGATGCTCCAGAACGTCGGCCTCGATTTCGCGATCGAGCCGTCGGGCGTCGACGAGGACGAGGTGAAACGCAGCCTTTTGGGCGAACGCGCCACGGCGCAGGACATCGCGACCACGCTGGCCGAGATGAAGGCGCTGCGCGTCTCGACTAGACGGCCCGGCGCCTTCGTGATCGGCGCGGACTCCACGCTCGCCTGCGAGGGCAAGCTTTACGACAAGCCAGCCACGCTTGCCGCCGCGCGCCAACAACTCCAGGCGCTGGGCGGCCGCACGCACGAGCTGGTCTCGTCGGTCGTCGTGGCCAAGAATGGCGCGCGCCTGTGGCACACGACCGAGACCGGCCGGCTGACCATGCGGCCTTTCACCGACACGTTCCTCGATGCCTATCTCGCCCGCGCCGGCAAAGCGGTCTGCGCCTCGGTCGGCGCCTACCAGCTCGAGGGGCTGGGCGCGCATCTCTTCACCCGCATCGAAGGCGACTATTTCACCGTGCTCGGCCTGCCGTTGCTGCCGCTCCTGGCATTCCTGGCGCAGCACGGCATCGGCCTGGAGAAGACGGCATGAGCCCCTACGAGACCCTTTTGCGTGAAGCGGGCGGCCGGCCCTTCGCCGCCATTGTCGGCTGGCCGGTGGAGCACTCGCGCTCGCCGGCATTGCACGGTTTCTGGCTGAAGCAGCATGGCATCGACGGCCACTATGGCCGCCTGCCGGTTGAACCCAAGCGCGCCGCGCTGGAGGAGCTCGTCGCCTTCCTCAAGCGCACGCCCAACGCGCGCGGCTGCAACCTCACTCTGCCGCACAAGATCGACATCATGCCGTTGCTCGATCGCATCGATCCGCTGGCCAGGCACATCGGCGCGGTGAACACCGTGATCAAGCAGCCCGACGGCACACTGGAGGGCCGCAACAGCGACGGCTTCGGCTTTATGGAAGCCCTGAAGCAAGGCGCGCCGGGCTGGCGGGCGACGGCCGGCCCAGCAGTGGTGCTGGGCGCGGGAGGTGCGGCACGCGCCGTCGTCGCCACCTTGGTGGCGGCGGGCGTGCCTGAGCTGCGCCTGGTCAACCGCACGCAGAAGAGTGCGATCGACCTCGGCGTCGCCTTCACGCCGAGCGACGGGCGGCGCATCGCCATTGAGCGCTGGAACGAGCGCGACGATGCGCTCGAAGGCGCGACGTTGCTGGTCAACACCACGTCACTCGGCATGAAGGGCCAGCCGCCGCTCGAGATCGATGTCGGCCGCCTGCCAGCCGACGCCGTCGTCGACGACATCGTCTATGTGCCACTGGAGACCAGGCTGCTGGCGGCCGCCCGCGGCCGCGGCCAGCGCTGCATCGACGGGCTCGACATGCTGCTGCACCAGGGCCGGCTGGGCTTCGAGGCGTGGTTCGGCCAGAAAGTGGCCGTCAGCCCGGAACAGCGCCGCGCCGTCGCGGCTGATCTGGGCGCGTGAATTCCCGTGAGCGCTTCTCTGCCGATTGGTCCCTACGATGCTCCAGGAGCACCAAAAGTCGTTGACCTGAGACCTTGGGATGCTCGCGGGCCGGCAGCGGCACATAGCTTGATGCGAATGCTTCAAACCGCCTTGCCAGGTATTGAAATCGAGCACGTGGGGAGCACCGCTGTGCCCGGTTGCGACGGCAAGGGCATTCTGGACCTGATGCTGTTGATCCCTGACGGCCGCTTGAGCGACGTTTGCGCAATCGTCGATGGCATGGGCTTTCAGCGCCAGTCAGGAGGCAAAAGGCATCCCGATAGCAGGCCGATGCGAGAAGGCAGCTTCACCTTCGATGGCTCGGTCTTTCGACTCCACGTTCATCTGATTCCGGAGAGTAGCGCCGAGGTGGACAGGTTACGGAAGTTCCGGGATCGACTTGCCGAGAATCCCGAGTTGGTCGCGCTCTATGTTGAACAAAAGCGTCGTCTCGTCGACGCTCAGATTTCGGATCGTTCGACTTACACTCAAGGCAAGAACGCTTTTATCGAGTCGGTTCTCAAGTCCTAGTCGGCGGTGAGGAAGGCCAGGGCTTCGTCCGCCAGCGCCGCCACCTCGGCCAGCCAGCGCTGCCGTTCCTCGTCGGAACTCGTCGCGACGACACCGAACAGCGAGCGCATGACATGGCGCACGCCGCAATAGCGCAGGATGCAGTCGCGCCACATGCGTTCCAGCGGATCGCCGAACGCTTCGCGTTCGCGCTCCAGCGGCGTATTGCCGGTGTTGATGACCAGCGCCACCTTGGTGGCGAGCAAACCCACGGGGACATCGCCCTGGTCGACACCTTTGATGAACCCGTAGGCGGCGTCTTGCGCAAAGACGCGGTCGATCCAGCCCTTCATGATGGCGGGCGGCGCGCCCCAGCAGTTGGGATGGACGATGCCCAAAAGATCGCTGTCGCGCAGCTCGGCGATGTGCCGACGGACCAGCGGATCGGCCGTCGCCTGACCG
>JAEZHS010000112.1 GCA_023436825.1 Pseudomonadota bacterium
CCCGCCCCCCCCCCCCCCCCCCCCGCGACGATTCTGGGCGACGAGGTGCTATAAGGCTCGCCCAATGAATCCGCTCGTCATCCCCTATCCCGAAATCGACCCGGTGCTGGTCCAGCTCGGGCCGCTCGCCATCCGTTGGTACGCCCTCGCCTACATCGCGGGCCTGGTCATCGGCTGGCAGGCCATCCGCCGCCTGTGCGAGCAGCCGCCCAAGGTGTTGTCGCCGGTCAAGATCGACGACTTCCTGCTTTGGGCGGCGTTGGGCGTCATCCTGGGCGGCCGGCTGGGCTACGTGCTGTTCTACAAGCCCGGCTTCTACCTCGCGAACCCGCTCGCCATCCTGACCCTGTGGGAGGGCGGCATGTCGTTCCATGGCGGCTTTTTGGGCGTCATCGTCGCCACCATCGTCTTCAGCCTACGCAACAAGACCGATCCCTTGATGCTGGGCGACCTGCTGGCGATGGTGTCGCCGATCGGCCTGTTCTTCGGCCGGCTGGCCAACTTCATCAACGGCGAACTGTGGGGTCGCGTGAGCGACGTCGCCTGGGCCATGGTCTTCCCGCGCGGCGGCCCGCTGCCGCGCCATCCCAGCCAGCTCTACCAGGCCTTCTTCGAAGGCATCGCGCTGTTCGCCGTCATGCTGATCGTGTGGCGCTTCACCGACGGCCGCCGTCGTCCGGGCCTGCTGACCGGCGTGTTCTTCGCCGGCTACGGCATCGCCCGCATCGGCGGCGAGCTGTTCCGCGAGCCCGATGCGCATCTCGGCTACCTGTGGGGACCGCTCACGATGGGCATGCTGCTGTCGGTGCCGCTGCTGTTCATCGGTGGCTGGCTGATCACCCGCGCCTACACCCGGCCGCCCGTATCATGACCATAGAGTTGTCGTGAGCACCGAGCTCGGCCGGCTGATCGCTCGACGCATCGCCCTCACCGGCCCGATCTCTCTCGCCGACTTCATGGTCGAGGCGCTGAGCCACCCGCGCCTCGGTTACTATCGCAAGGCGCTGCCCGTCGGCGCCGCCGGCGACTTCACCACCGCACCGGAAATCTCCCAGATGTTCGGCGAGCTTTTGGGCGCGTGGCTCGCCGAGCGCTGGCTGGCGATGGGCCGCCCGTCCGGCGTGCGCCTGGTCGAGTTGGGGCCGGGACGCGGCACGTTGATGACAGATGCGTTGCGCGCCACGCGCGGCGTCCCGGGCTTCCATGCCGCCATCGATCTGCATCTCGTCGAGATCAACGAGCAACTGCGCGCCCTGCAATGCCAGGCCCTCGCTGCCTACAAGCCCACGTGGCATGCGCGCTTCGATGACGTGCCCGAGGGACCGTTGCTGCTGGTCGCCAACGAGTTCTTCGACGCCCTGCCGGTGCGCCAGTTCGAGAAGACCGCACGCGGCTGGACCGAGCGCATGGTCGGCCTGGCCGACGACGGCAGCCTGCGGCTCGCACTGGCGCCGGGCGTCTCTCCCTATGCCTCGGCTTTGCCCGATGCCGCCGAGGGCGCGCAGGCCGAGCTCTGCGAAGCGGGACTAGCCCTTGCTGGCGCCATCGGCCGGCGGCTGCAACGTCAGGGCGGCTGGGTGCTGATCGTCGACTACGGCCATGACGGTGCGCCGAGCGCGTCGTTGCAGGCCGTGCGCGACCATCACGGGGCCGGCATCCTCGACCGGCCGGGCGAGACCGATCTCAGTGCCCATGTCGACTTCGCCGCGTTGGCCGCCGCGACCGGCCGGACGACCTTCGGCCCCGTCGGCCAGGGCGACTTCCTACAGCGGCTGGGCATCGCCGAGCGCGCCAGAGCCCTGAAGGCCCGCGCCAGCGAGGCTCAGCGCGCGGCAATCGATGCGGCGATGGCTCGCTTGATCGGGCCCGACCAAATGGGCACCCTCTTCCGCGTTTTGGCCGTGGGCGACGACAGAAGCGCCGCGCCGGCCGGTTTCTCGGATACCCCCTCGGACTAGAACATGATCCAAGCGCGCACCCTTGCCGACCTCGACGGCGTGCAGCATCGCTTCTTCACGCGCCAGGGCGGCGTGAGCGAAGGCCTCTACTCCTCCCTCAACTGCGGCTACGGCTCGGGCGACCTGCCCGACAATGTGCGCGAGAATCGCCGCCGCGCGGCCGCCGAGTTCACGCTGGGCGAGACCGACCTTCTGACCGTGCACCAGATCCACTCGACCGACGTGCTGACCGTCGGCGCCGAGCGGTGGACCTCCCCCGGCGCGCCCAAGGGCGACGCGCTGGTAACCGACCGGCCGGGCGTCGTGCTGGGCGTACTGGCAGCCGACTGCGCACCGGTATTGTTCGCCGATGCCGAAGCCGAGGTGATCGGCGCCGCCCATGCCGGCTGGAAGGGGGCGCTGGGCGGCGTCGTCGCCTCCACCATCGCCGCCATGGAGAAGCTCGGCGCGCGGCGCGAGCGGGTGCGCGCCGCCGTCGGCCCCTGCATCGGCGCCTCATCCTACGAGGTCGGTCCGGAGTTCCCGGCGCCGTTCCTGCAACAGGACCAGGCCAACGATGCGTTCTTCCGTCCAGCCAAGCGCGCCGGCCATTTCATGTTCGATCTCGCGGGCTACCTGCTGAAGCGGCTGGCGCTGGCCGGCGTAACGGCAAGCGCCACCGGCCACGACACGCTGACCGCGACCGACGATTTCTTCAGCTATCGCCGCAACACCCTCCGCGGCGTGCGCGATTATGGCCGCGGCCTGTCCGCCGTGGCGCTCAGGGGATGACGTGCCTTACCTGATCATCCTGATGTTCTGCTGCCTGCTCGGCGTGATCGCGACATGCGCCATGCTTTGAGGCGCCATGCTTTGAGGCGCCATGCTGTGAGACGCCTGCTCGCGCTGATGGTCGGCCTCGTCGTGCTGTCGGCCTGCGCGCCGCCACCGCGCCCTTTTGAGCACGATTCGTCGATGACCACCAATCGCCGGCTGGCAGCCGACAAGATCGAGCTGGCCATCGGTGCGCCGCGCAACATGCCGCCGGGGATGGGCCAGCGCGTGGCCGCGGCACTCGCCATGGAGCTGCAGGCCTACGGCATCATCGCCACCGTGCAGCCGGCCGACGCGCCGATCCAGGTAGGCGGCGTCATGAGCACGCGCGACTCCGGCGAAACCGGCATCGAGATCCAGATCGACTGGCGCATCGACGGCGCACCCAAGACACAGGAGCCGCAGACCAGCCGCACCAAGGCGCGGCCCGAGGATTACGGCGAACAGAGCGAACGGCTGGTCTCGCGCATCGCCCAGCAGGCCGCCCCGCGCGTCGCCACCCTGATCGGCAAGCCGCCCGCCTTCCTGGCGCGCTCGCCCGGCCAGGTCGCTGCCGGCATGAGCGTGCCGATGGAACAGCCGATCGATCCGGTGACGGCGACGGCGATGGCGGCCGCATCGTCCGGCGCGCCGCCACCTGCATCCACCCGGCCCGCGCAGCCGCCGGAAGCACAGGTCAAGGTGCTGGTGGCGCCCGTGACCGGCGCGCCGTCCGACGGCAATCGCCAGCTTTACTCCGGCATGCGTCGTGCGCTGGGCTCGAGCAAGATCGTCATCGTCGATGCTGCGGGCGCCGACGTCTTCACCGTGATCGGCACTGTCAGCCTGACTGCGATCGACGACAAGCGCGGCCAGCTCGTCATCAAATGGCTGGTCAAAGACCCGGCCGGCCGCAATGTCGGCGACCTCGAGCAGTCCAATCCCGTGCCGCTCGCCGCGACCAAGGGCAGCTGGGCGGGATTCGGTGACATCGTCGCAACGGCGGCCTCGGAAGGTGTGCTGGAACTGCTGGAAAAGGCGATCAACCGACCGCGCCCCTGAACCATTCCGCTAACCTTACAGGATGGCTGAATCGGCTTGTCAGAGGGGGGTCCGGGACTGCTACTGTGCCCACGAGCGGCTCGATTCTTGCACAGAAGGCCGCGCTTATAGGGAGACGGTTGCTTATGTTCGATTTCAGGAAGTCGATCGCGACGTTCGTTGCGGCGGCGAGCGTTGCTGGCTTGATGGCTATCGCTCCAGCCAGTGCGCAGACTCTCAAGGTGGTGATGCATTCGGACGTCAAGATCCTCGATCCGATCTGGACCACCGCCTACATCCAGCGCAATCACGGCTACATGGTGTGGGACACGCTTTTCGCAATGGACGAAAAGTTCGATGTGAAACCCCAGATGGTCGACAAGTGGGATGTCTCCGGCGACAACCTGACCTGGACCTTCACTCTGCGCGACGGCCTGGAATGGCATGACGGCAAGCCCGTCACCTCCGACGACTGCATCGCTTCGATCAAGCGCTGGGCCGCGCGCGATTCGATGGGTCAGAAGATGATGGGTTCGGTCGTCGGCTTCGAGGTCGTCGATCCCAAGACCTTCAGGATGAAGATGAAGGAGCCGTACGGCCTGGTGCTGCAGTCGCTCGGTAAGCCGTCGTCGAACGTGCCCTTCATGATGCCGAAGAAGACCGCCGAAACCGACCCGATGCAGCAGATCAAGATCGAGGACGTGATCGGTTCGGGACCGTTCATCTTCAAGGCCGACGAATGGAAGCCGGGCGAGAAGATCGTCTACGTCAAGAATCCAAAGTACAAGCCGCGTTCGGAGGCCCCGTCCGGCCTGGCCGGCGGCAAGGTCGTCAAGGTCGACCGCGTCGAATGGCTCACCATGCCCGACGTGCAGACCCAGGTCGGCGCCATCCAGAACGGCGAGATCGACATGATCGAATCGCCAAGCCACGACCTGCTGCCGCTGCTCGCCAAGGACAAGAACATCAATCTGCTCAACTGGAACCCGACGGGCAACCAGTACACCTTCCGCTTCAACAGCACGGCCAAGCCGTTCGACAATCCCAAGGTCCGGCACGCTGTATTTGTGGCGTTCGCCCAGGAAGACTTCCTCAAGGCCACGATCGGCGACGCCCAGTGGTACAAGGTCTGCAAGGCGCCGTTCGTCTGCGGCACGCCGCTCGCCACCGACGCCGGCATGGCCGACGTGCTGAACGGCAACGCGGCCAAGGCCAAGCAGCTCCTGCAGGAGGCGGGCTACGACGGCACGCCGATCGTGCTGATGCATTCGACCGACCTGCAGGTGCTGACCAACCTTGCGCCGGTCGCCAAGGCGCAGATGGAGCGGGCCGGCTTCAAGGTCGACATGCAGTCGATGGACTGGCAGACGCTGGTCGCTCGCCGCGTCAAGAAGGAGCCGCCGAGCCAGGGCGGCTGGCACGCCTTCCTCACCTCCTGGGTGGCCGCCGACATCCTCAATCCGGTGATGGCGGGCTACTTCAACGCCGCGTGCGACAAGGCGATGTTCGGCTGGCCGTGCGACGAGACGATCGAGAAGTTCCGCGATTCCTTCGCCAAGGAGACCGATCCGGCCA
>JAEZHS010000139.1 GCA_023436825.1 Pseudomonadota bacterium
GCCCCCGCCCGAGCCGTATCGCCGATGGTTTGAACCACACGCGCATCGGGCGGGGTCCTGGGACTGGTCCCGGGATTTCATGGAATTCGGGCGGGATTTCGTCAGCAAGGGGCAACCCTGCGCGCGACGACGCCATTGCCTCCCGAAGCAAGGAGGAGAGAGCAATGGCCTACATGCACGATGACGACCGCCGCGCGCGCCGCTACCGCGACGACGACGATCGCGAGCGCATGCGCGGCACCGCCGGCTACGATCCCTACGACAATCGCCGGCGCGGCCCTGGCGGCCGCTGGACGGAGGAATATGGCGGCCGGCGCAGCAGCCATTACGGCGCCCCGGAGCGCGACGACGAGGACGGCTGGCAGCGCGATCGCGAACGCTCGGCATCCGATGACGACGACCGCTATCGCTACGGCCGTGGCGCGATGCGCACCGGTCCGGGACGATCGGGCCCCGGCTGGTACGGCACCCCTGACTATGAGCGGTATGCGCTCGGCGGCCGGTACGGCGGCCGCTATTACGGCAGCGAATCGATGGGCGGCACCGTCAGCATGGCCGGCAAAGGTCCCAAGGGCTATAAGCGCTCCGACGAGCGCATCCGGGAAGATGTCTGCGACTGCCTGACCGACGATCCGGAGCTCGATGCCAGCGCCATCGAAGTGAAGGTCAAGGACGGCGAGGTCACGCTGAGCGGCGGCGTCGACAGCCGCCATGCCAAGCGCCACGCCGAGCACCTGATCGACCGCGTGAGCGGCGTCAAGGACGTACACAACGGCCTCAACGTGCAAGAGGGCGGCGGCAGGCGCTCGGGCCGGGCGGCCGGCCCGAGCTGAGCGGACCCTGCCGTGCCGGAACCAGCGCCATCGGACGGTCGTTCCAGCGGCAATTTCCCATCCAGCGATGGAGGCGAGCGATGAGCGCCACCGGCCTGGACGTTTTCGACAAGACCCTGCAGACGACGAACGTCTGGCTCGACGAGGTGATGGCCGAGGTCGGGCCGGACCGGAAGGTCGCCTGGCACGTGCTGGGCGCCGTGCTGCGGGCGCTGCGCGACCGCGTGCCGGGGCCGCTGGCGGCCCATCTCGGCGCGCAGCTGCCGCTGATCGTGCGTGGCGCCTATTACGACGGCTACCGGCCCGCGGACGCGCCGTCGAAGACGCGCGACCGCGAGGCCTTCCTCGCCAAGGTCGGCGAAGGCCTTCAGGACACCCGCCCGCTGAACGTGCAGGACGCGGTCTGCGCCGTATTCGACGTGCTGAGCGCCCACCTGCCACGCGGCCAGTGCGCCAAGGTGCGCGACGCCCTGCCCGACGACATCAAAGCGCTGTGGCGGCTCGACAATGGCGAGCGCGGGTCGGTCGAGGAGCGCGCGGCGGCGGGACGGGCTGCCCAGAACGCCGGCGACGCGCGGGCCTATCGGGCACGCAAGTCG
The DNA here is from genome assembly GCA_023436825.1 of Pseudomonadota bacterium. Next base: position 1,433 of record JAEZHS010000139.1, read on the forward strand.
GAGCGCGGCAAGGACTGAGTTCTCTTTCGAGATCGAGGAGCGAACCATGCAAGTGAGCGAAGCAATGACCCCCGACGTGCAGATCGCACATCCCGACCAGACCCTCCAGGAAGTGGCGAAGATCATGTGCGACTGCGACGTCGGTGCGCTGCCGGTGGGCGAGAACGACCGGCTCGTCGGCATGATCACCGACCGCGACATCGCCGTGCGCGCGGTGGCGGCAGGCAAGCCGCCCTCGACCAGGGTGCGCGACGTCATGAGCGGCGAGGTGCGCTTCTGCTACGACGACGAGGATGCCGGCCACGTGGCGCGCAACATGGCCGACCAGCAGGTGCGCCGCCTGCCCGTGGTCAACCGCGACAAGCGGCTGGTCGGGATCCTGGCGCTGGCGGACCTCGCGACGCAGGGCGGTGACCGCCATGCCAGCGACGCGCTGCAGGGCATCAGCCAGGCCGGCGGCCAGCACTCGCAGACGTCCCCTTGAGCCGAGGAGGCAACCATGGCCGAAGCCCGCAAGATCACCAACCATGACGAGATCAAACGCTGGGTCGAGTCGCGCGGCGGCCGGCCGGCGCGCGTGCGCGCCACCGCCGGCGACGGCGGCGGCATCCTGCGCATCGACTTCCGCGAGCCGGACCAGGGGCTGGAGGAGATCTCCTGGGACGAGTTCTTCACGATCTTCGACAGGAACCGGCTGGCGCTGCTCGAGCAGGACAAGACTGCCGCCGGCGCTACCAGCCGCTTCGCCAAGTTCGTCGATCGCTGATCGCGCTTCAGGAGGCTGCCATGACAGACGACGTCCGGCCCGATACGCCGCGGAATCTCGGCAACTATGACGCCACGCACACCAGTCCGGTAACCCCGGCCGAGGATGCGCGCAGCGTGCTGCTCAACCGTATCTCGTGGGGCGCCGTGCTCGCCGGCGTCGTCGTGGCGCTGGTGGCGCAGCTCATCCTCAACATGATCGGCGTCGGCATCGGCGCCTCGACCCTCGACCCGGGCGCGGGTGCCGACATGAATCCCTCGGCGCGCGGCTTCTCGATCGGCGCGGCGCTGTGGTGGACGGTGTCGGGCATCCTCGCCGCCCTGGCCGGCGGCTTCGCGGCCGGACGACTGTCGGGCCAACCCAAGGAGACGAGCGCCGCCTGGCATGGATTGACGAGCTGGGCGCTGACGACGCTCGTCGTCTTCTGGTTGCTGACGTCGGCCATCGGGGGCGTGATCGGCGGCGCCTATCGCGGCGTCGCCAACGCGGCCGGCGGCGCCCTGCAGACGGCGGCTCAGACCGCCGCGCCGACACTGGCGACAAGCGCCGGCCCGTTCGACGCGGTCGAGCAGTCGATGCGTCGAGCCATGGGCGGCAACGATCCGGGCGCGCTGCGCGACGCCGCCGTCGCCGCCCTGCGCGCGGCTGCCACCGGCGATCCGAAGCAGGCTGAGGCGGCGCGCACGCGGGCTGCCGAGGCTCTGGCGCGGGCGCAGAACATCCCCGTCGAGGAGGCGCGCGACCAGGTGCGCCAGTACGAGCAGCAATATCGCCAGGGCGTCGACGCCACCCGGCGCGAGGCGACCGAGACGGCGGGCGCCGCGACCAAGGCGGTGTCGCGCACCGCGCTGATCGGTGCGCTGTCGCTGCTGCTGGGCGCGGTCGCGGCATGGTTCGGCGGCCGCATGGGCGTGGTTCAGCCGACGGTGACCGAGTACGTCACCGTTCGGCCGCGCCCGGCAGAGTAGCGTCAGAGGAAAGGCTTGCCGCCGGTCACCGCGATAGTGGCGCCCGACGTGTAGCTCGACAACGGATCGGCCAGCATGACGAAGGCAGTGGCGAGCTCGGCCGGCTGGGCGGGCCGCTTCATCGGCGTGTTGCTGCCGAACTTGGCGACCGAGTCGGCCGGCATGGTCGACGGGATCAGCGGCGTCCATACCGGGCCCGGCGCCACGGCATTGGCGCGAATGCCCTTCTCCGCCAGCAGTTGCGCGAGACCCGCGGTGAAATTCTGGATGGCGCCCTTGGTCGTGGCATAGGCCAGCAAGGTCGGATTGGGGAAGTCTGCATTGATCGAGGCGGTGTTGATGACGACGCCGCCTTCCTTCATGTGCCGCACCGCGGCCTTGGTCAGATAGAACATGGCATGGATGTTGACCTTGAAGGTCAGCTCCCATTCCTCGTCGCTGATGTCCTGGATGTCGTCGAAGCTCGCCTGGTGCGCGGCATTGTTGACCAGGATGTCGATGCCTCCGAGCCTCGCCGATGCCTCGTCGATCACCTTGCGGCAATGCGCCGGATCCTGGATGTCGCCGGCGAGCAGGACGCATTTGCGGCCGGCCTCCTCGACCCAGCGCGCCGTCTCCTTGGCGTCGTCGTGCTCGCAGAGATAGGCAATCAGCAGATCGGCGCCTTCGCGCGCAAACGCGATGGCGACGGCGCGGCCGATGCCGCTGTCGCCGCCGGTGATGATGGCGCGCTTGCCGGCGAGTCGGCCCGAGCCACGATACGACTTCTCGCCGTGGTCGGGCACGGGCTTCATCTCCGCAGTGGTTCCCGGCATCGCTTGCTGCTGCCTGGGGACGGTCGTCGACTCGCTCATGATGGCTCTCCGCTTTGTCTCGTGGCGCAACGGCTACGCGGCCAACGTGGCGATGAACCATCGAGTTGCAGACGCGTTTCCATCGGGAGCAATGGCACCCCGGTCCCCGCGGGAGGAGCTGGCGAGCGCATCGCGGGGACCCTGG
>JAEZHS010000183.1 GCA_023436825.1 Pseudomonadota bacterium
GTCGACCACCGAGCCGTGGGTCAGCTCGAACCAGCGCGAGCGCCGCGACTTGCCGACCACGACGCGCGTGGCGTTGCGCGAGCGGGCGAAGGCCAGCACTTCCTCGACGACCGAGCGGCCGGGCACCGTGACGACCTCGGCGCCGAGCTGGGCGGCGAGCCGCATGGTCCCGGCCAGATGGTCGCGCTCCGCCTCCGACAGCGTGGCGTGCCGGTCGGTCTCGACATAGAGGGCGATCAGCTCCGCATCGAGCCCGTCGGCCGTGCGCTTGGCGGCGCGCACGGCGTTGGCGGCGGCCGGGCTGGGGTCGAGGCACACGATCACGCGCTCGCCCGCGGCCCACGGGCCGGCGATGGCGTGCTCGCGCATGTAGCTCAGCATCTGCTCGTCGACGCGCTCTGCCGTGCGCCGCAGCGCCAGCTCGCGCAGCGCCGTCAGGTTGCCGGGCGAGAAGTAGTGCCGCAATGCACGCTGCGCCTGCTCGCGGACATAAACCTTGCCTTCGCGCAGGCGACCGATCAGGTCGGCCGGCGTGAGATCGACCAGCTCGACCTCGTCGGCGGCATCGAGAATGCGATCGGGCACTGTCTCACGGACGCGGATGCGGGTGATGCGCGCCACGACGTCGTTCAGGCTCTCGATGTGCTGGATGTTCAGGGTCGAATAGACATCGATGCCGGCGGCAGTCAGCTCCTCGACGTCCATGTAGCGCTTGGGATGGCGGCTGCCCTCGACGTTGGTATGGGCGAGTTCGTCGACCAGTACGAGCTGCGGCCGTCGCTTCAGGACGGCGTCGATATCCATCTCGTCCAGCGCGCGGCCCTTGTACTCGACCTTGAGCCGCGGGACGACCTCGAGCCCTGCCATCTGCGCCTCGGTCTCGACGCGCCCGTGGGTCTCGACCACGCCGACAACGACATCGACGCCCTCGGCCTTGCGCCGCCGCGCCGCCGCCAGCATCTCGTAGGTCTTGCCGACCCCGGGCGCCGCGCCAAGGAAGATCTTCAGCTTGCCGCGCCCCTCCCTCTCCGCCGCCTTCAGCAGCGCATCGGGTGAAGGGCGCGCATGGTCGGGAGCTTCAACCATCGAAGCTCCAAGATGTCACTACGACCTCATAGCGTCGAGCGCCATGTTGAGCTGCAGGACGTTGACGCGCGCCTCGCCGAGCACGCCGAGGAAGCGGCCTTCGATGTTCCGGGTGACGAGCTCGCGCACCTGGGCCTCCGGCAGGCTGCGCGCCTTGGCCACGCGCGGCACCTGGAAGTAGGCGGCGGCCGGCGTGATGTGCGGATCGAGGCCCGAGCCCGAGGTCGTCACCAGGTCGACCGGCACCGGTGCATTGGGATTCTCGGCCTTGAGCTTCTCTACGTCGCCCTGGATGCGTTCGATCAGGGCCTTGGAGGTCGGACCGGCGTTGCTGCCTGACGAGTTGGCCGCATTGTAGGGTGCGGACACCGTCTTGCTCGAATCGTTGGGATCCGGAGCGCTGGTCGCCGACGGCCGGCCTTGGAAATAGCGGTCCTCGGTGAAGTTCTGGCCGATCAATTCGGAGCCCAGCACCTTGCCGTCCTTGACGATCAGGCTGCCGTTGGCCTGGCGCGGGAAGAGCGCCTGGGCGATGCCCGTCATGGCCAGCGGATAGATGAGGCCGGTCACGATCGTCAGCAGCACGATCATGACGATGGCGGGGCGGATTTCCTTCAACATGGCCGGAGTCCTTCAGGCAAGACCGATGGCGGTGATCAGCATGTCTATGAGCTTGATGCCGACGAACGGCACGACGATGCCGCCGACGCCGTAGATCATGAGATTGCGCACCAGCACCGCCGACGCGCCGATCGGCCGGTACTGCACGCCGCGCAGCGCCAGCGGAATGAGGGCGACGATGATCAGCGCATTGAAGATGATGGCCGACAGGATCGCGCTCTGCGGTGTCTTGAGGCCCATGATGTTCAGCGCCGCGAGCTGCGGATAGAAGGCCAGGAACATCGCCGGGATGATGGCGAAGTACTTGGCCACGTCGTTGGCGATCGAGAAGGTCGTGAGCGCGCCGCGGGTCATCAGCAGCTGCTTGCCGATCTCGACGATCTCGATGAGCTTGGCCGGGTCGCTGTCGAGATCGACCATGTTGCCGGCCTCGCGCGCGGCCATGGTGCCGGTGTTCATGGCGACGCCGACATCGGCCTGGGCAAGCGCCGGCGCATCGTTGGTGCCGTCGCCGCACATCGCCACCAGCTTGCCCTCGGCCTGCTCGGTGCGGATCAGCTTGAGCTTGGTCTCGGGCGTGGCCTGCGCCAGGAAATCGTCGACCCCCGATTCGGCGGCGATGGCGGCCGCCGTCACCGGGTTGTCGCCGGTGATCATGACGGTGCGGATGCCCATCCGGCGCAAGGTGGCGAAGCGCTCGCGGATGCCGCCTTTGACGATGTCCTTGAGATGGATGACGCCCAGGAGCTTGCCGTCCTTGGCCACGGCCAGCGGCGTGCCGCCGGACTTGGCGATCCTGTCGGCCAGCGTCTCGACCTCGCGCGCGACGCTGGGGGCGTTCGTGCCCGCCTTGACGTCGGCGATGATGGCGTCGACCGCGCCCTTGCGGATCGAGGTGCCGTCGACATCGATGCCGCTGATGCGGGTATAGGCCGAGAACGGGATGAACCTGGCATGCAGGGGCGCCATCTCGCGGCCGCGGATGTTGTACTTCTCCTTGGCCAGCACCACGATCGAACGGCCCTCCGGCGTCTCGTCCGACAGCGAGGCAAGCTGGGCGGCGTCGGCCAGGTCGCGCTCGTTGACGCCGCTCACCGGCATGAACTCCGCCGCCTGGCGGTTGCCGAGCGTGATGGTGCCGGTCTTGTCGAGCAAGAGCGTGTCGACGTCGCCCGCCGCCTCGACGGCGCGGCCCGACATGGCGAGCACGTTGAAGCGCACCAGCCGGTCCATGCCGGCGATGCCGATCGCCGATAGCAGCGCGCCGATGGTGGTCGGGATCAGGGTGACGAACAGCGCCACCAGCACCAGCACACCCATCGTGCCGCCGGCATAGGCGGCGAAGCTCGGGATCGAGGCCACCGAGAAGACGAAAATGATCGTCATGCCGGCGAGCAGGATGTTGAGCGCGATCTCGTTCGGCGTCTTCTGGCGCTCGGCGCCCTCGACCAGGGCGATCATGCGATCGAGGAAGGTCGAGCCGGGCTGCGCGGTGATGCGCACCTTGACCCAGTCGGAGATCACCTGCGTGCCGCCGGTGACGGCCGAGCGATCGCCACCCGCCTCGCGGATGACCGGTGCGGATTCGCCGGTGATCGCCGCCTCGTTGACCGAGGCCACGCCTTCGATCACCTCGCCGTCGGAGGGGATGAGATCGCCCGCCTCGACCAGCACGACGTCGCCCTTCTTGAGCCCGGTCACCGGCAGGGTCTCGAATGTCCTCGACTGGGCATCGCTCAGCCGCTTGGCGACCGTCTCGGTCCTGGCCTTGCGCAAGGTCGCCGCCTGGGCCTTGCCGCGGCCCTCGGCCACGGCCTCGGCGAAGTTGGCGAACAGCACGGTGAACCAGAGCCAGAGGTTGATCTGGAAGGAAAAGGAGAGCCCGCTGCTCCCCGAGACCAGGTCGCGGATGAACAGCACGCTGGTCAACGCCGCCACCACCTCGACCGTGAACATCACGGGGTTCTTGACCATCACACGCGGATCGAGCTTGCGGAAAGCGTCGACCAGCGCCGGCCCGAGGATCTTCGGGTCGGTCAGCGTGGAAGCTGCCGTCCGGCGCCCGGAAAGAGCCATATCAGTCATGACTGTCCTCGACACTTAGTAGAGATTGCCCGCGAGCAGCGCGAAGTGCTCGACGATCGGGCCGAGCGCGAGGGCGGGGAAGAAGGTGAGGCCGCCCACGATCAGGATCGTGCCGACGACCAGGCCGACGAACAGCGGGCCGTTGGTCGGGAAGGTTCCGGCCGAGGCCGGCACGATCTTCTTGGCGGCGAGCGAGCCCGCAATGGCAACCATCGGCACGATCATCAGGAAGCGGCCGATGAACATCGCGAGCCCGATGGTCGTGTTGTAGAACAACGTATTGGCGCTGATGCCGGCGAAGGCCGAGCCGTTGTTGGCCGTGCCCGACGTGAAGGCGTAGAGGATCTCGCTGAAGCCGTGCGGACCCTGGTTGGCGGGGCCGGCCAGGCCAGCGTCGACCACCGTGGCGATGGCCGTGAAGCCCAGGATCGAGAACGGCAGGACCAGGATGGCGAGCAGCGCCATCTTCACTTCCTTGGCCTCGATCTTCTTGCCGAGATACTCCGGCG
>JAEZHS010000233.1 GCA_023436825.1 Pseudomonadota bacterium
CCCCGCGCAACGCGCGGGATGACAGTTTTTCTGCGTCGCTGTCGTGCGGCCTAGAACTCCACGTCCAGTTCCTCGACCTCCTCGGGCTCGGACTTGGCCGCCAGAGTCCATTCCATCATCGCCGGGAATTTCAGCATCAGGTCGCGATAGCCGGCCGATGCCGAGTCGAGCTTCACGTCGTATGTCGCAAAGCGCGAGCAGACCGGGGCGTACATGGCGTCGGCCATGGTCGGCTTGGCGCCGAACAGGTAGGGCCCGCCATAGCGCTGCAGACAGTCGCGCCAGATCGTCGTCACGCGGTCGATGTCGGCCTGGGCGCCAGCCCATACCTTGAAGCCCTGGTGCCGCATCTTGAGGTTCATGGGCAGCGCCGAGCGCAGGTTGGCGAACCCCGAATGCATCTCCCCGCACACGGCGCGGCAGTGTGCGCGCGCCACCGGCTCGGCCGGCAGCAGGCCTGCCTCCGGTTTGATCTCGTTCAGGTACTCGGCGATCGCCAGCGTGTCCCAGACCTTGACCTTGCCGTGCTCCAGGCAGGGCACCAGGAACGACGGCGACAGCAGCAAAAGCTCGGCCCGCGTAGCCGGATCGTCGATCGGGGCAATCTTCTGCGCGAAATCCAGCCCGGCCATCCGGCACAGCAGGAAGCCGCGCAGCGACCAAGAGGAATAGTTCTTGCTACTGACGGTCAGCGAAGCCTCGGCCATGCGGTTGAGGATGCAAGTTCCGAGCCGTTCTCAGCCCATGCTCTATTCGCTGTACCAGACCTCTGCCGACCTCATGCTGCCGCTGCGGGTCTGGGCGACGGCGGCCGGGCAGAGCCTGTCGGGCGGCGGCGATCTGGAAAGCTGGCGGGCCGCCGGCGCGCTCTGCGAGATGGTGAGCCGGACGACGCTCACCCATCGCCGGCCGTCCTTCGGCATCGTCGAATCGAAGGTCGGCAACCGTGTGGTGCCGGTGCGCGAGGAGGAGGCCTTCGCCACGCCCTTCGGCACGCTGCTGCGTTTCGCCAAGGAAGGCGTGCCGGCGCAGCCCAGGGTGCTGCTGGTGGCGCCGCTGAGCGGCCACTTCGCAACGCTGCTGCGCGACACCGTACGCGTGCTGCTGCCGGAGCACGACGTGCACATCACCGACTGGGCCAATGCGCGCGATGTCGGCATCTGGCACGGCCGCTTCGGCTTCGACGAGTATGTCGAGCACCTGATGTGGTTCCTGCGCGCCATGGGGCCGGGCACGCACGTGGTGGCGGTGTGCCAGCCCTGTGTGCAGGCCCTGGCCGCAACGGCGCTGATGGCCGAGGACGACCATCCCTGCCAGCCACTGTCGCTGACTCTGATGGCCGGGCCGATCGATACGCGCATCAATCCCACCAGGGTGAACGAGCTTGCCACCGGCCGGCCGATCTCGTGGTTCGAGCGCAACCTGATCGCGCGCGTGCCGCTGCGCTATCCTGGCGCGACACGGCGCGTCTATCCCGGCTTCCTGCAGCTCACCGCCTTCATGAGCATGAACGCCGAGCGCCACATCAAGGCGCAGCTCGACCTCTACAAGGCGATGGCCAAGGGCGCCGACGCCGAGGCCAGGACCATCAAGGACTTCTATGACGAGTACTTCGCGGTGCTCGACATGACGGCCGAGTTCTATCTCGAGACCGTGCAGTGGGTGTTCCAGGAGTTCCGCCTGGCCCGCGGCCAGCTCGACTGGAAGGATAGGCGCGTCCATCCCAAGGCGATCCGCCGCACCGCACTCTTCACCATCGAGGGCGAGCGCGACGACATCTGCTCCATCGGTCAGACCGTGGCCGCGCACGACCTCTGCACCAGCCTGCGCCCGTATCGCAAAAAACACTATATGCAGGCCGGCGTCGGCCATTACGGCGTGTTCAGCGGCAGGCGCTGGGCCGGCCAGATCTATCCCTTGGTGCGGAACACGATCCTGGCGAACGAGTGACGGCCGTTTTGCCGCCGATCTCTTCTCGATGCGAAAATTGCCTCCTGCATCATCCCCCCAACCCAACCGCTCCCCTAAAGGGGAGAGGAACATGAAGTGGGAAGGGGAAGGGGAAGGGAGGCTAAGCCGAGGTTTTGGCGTGCAGTGACCGGGCGGAAATGACCCCACCGGACGGGGTGGCAAAACCGCCTCTTTGCGTTACATACTTTGCATCATGGCTGACTTTCCGAAGAAGACCCCCGCCGACTGGGAAAAGCTCGCTGCCAAGGAACTGCGCGACAAGCCCCTGTCGTCGCTCGACTGGATGACCCCCGAGGGCATTCCGGTGAAGCCGCTCTACACTGCGGCCGATCTCGAGGACCTCGAATCCGTGGGGTCGCTCCCGGGCTTCCCGCCCTTCACCCGCGGCCCCAAGGCCACGATGTATGCCGGCCGTCCCTGGACGGTGCGTCAGTACGCGGGCTTCTCGACCGCCGAGGAGAGCAACAAGTTCTATCGCGCCAATCTCGCGGCCGGCCAGATGGGCCTGTCGGTGGCGTTCGATCTCGCCACCCACCGGGGCTACGACTCCGACCATCCGCGCGTCGTCGGCGACGGCGGCAAGGCGGGCGTGGCGATCGATTCCGTCGAGGACATGAAGATCCTGTTCGACGGCATTCCGCTCGACAAGATGAGCGTGTCGATGACCATGAACGGCGCCGTGTTGCCGGTGCTGGCGGGCTACATCGTCGCCGCCGAGGAGCAGGGCGTGCCGCAGGACAAGCTCGCGGGCACGATCCAGAACGACATCCTCAAGGAGTTCATGGTCCGGAACACCTATATCTACCCGCCCGGACCATCCATGCGCATCGTGGCCGACATCATCGAGCACACCGCGCAGCACATGCCCAAGTTCAACTCGATCTCGATCTCCGGCTATCACATGCAGGAGGCGGGAGCGACGCTGGTGCAGGAGCTGGCATTCACTCTTGCCGATGGCCTGGAATACGTGCGCGCCGCCAAGGCCAAGGGCCTCGACATCGATGCCTTCGCGCCGCGCCTGTCGTTCTTCTTCTGCATCGGCATGAACTTCTTCATGGAGGCGGCGAAGCTGCGCGCCGCGCGCTATCTGTGGGCCGAGCTCATCAAGCCGTTCGATCCCAAGAAGGCCGATTCGCTGTCGCTGCGCACGCACTGCCAGACCTCGGGCGTGTCGCTGACCGAGAAGGACCCCTACAACAACATCATCCGCACCGCCTACGAGGCGATGGCGGCGGTGCTGGGCGGCACGCAGTCGCTGCATACCAACTCGTTCGACGAGGCGATCGCGCTCCCGACCGTGGCGTCGGCCCGCATCGCGCGCAACACGCAGCTCATCCTCCAGCACGAGACCGGCGTCACCAAGGTGGTCGACCCGCTGGCCGGCAGCTACTACGTCGAGGCGCTGACTTCCAGCCTGATCGCTGAAGCCCGGAAGCTGATCGCCGAGGTCGAGGCGCTGGGCGGCATGACCAAGGCCGTCGAGGCCGGCATGCCCAAGCTGCGCATCGAAGAGGCGGCCGCCCGCAAGCAGGCGCGCATCGATCGCGGCGAGGAGGTCGTGGTCGGCGTCAACAAGTTCCAATTGAAGGAAGAGCCCGCCATCGAGATCCTCGATGTCGACAACGACAAGGTGCGCGAATCCCAGGTGGCGCGCCTGCAGAGCATCCGCGCCAACCGCGACGAGGCGAAGTGTGTTGCCGCGCTGAAGGCGTTGGGCGATGCCGCCCGCAACGGCACCGGCAACCTGCTGACGCTCTCCATCGAGGCCACCCGCGCGCGCGCGACGGTGGGTGAGATCTCCTCGGCTCTGGAAGGCGTCTATGGCCGCTACCAGGCCACCATCCGCTCGATCTCCGGCGTCTATGCCGGCGAGTGGGAGGGCGACCAGGGCCTCGAGCGTATCCGCACCGAGATCGCCTCGTTCGCGGAGGAAGAAGGCCGTCGGCCGCGTCTCATGGTCGTGAAGATGGGCCAGGATGGCCACGACCGCGGCGCCAAGGTGATCGCGACCGCCTTCGCCGATCTGGGCTTCGACGTCGACATCGGCCCGCTGTTCCAGACGCCGGCCGAGGCGGCGCGCGCCGCGATCGAGAACGACGTCCATGTGATCGGCGTGTCGAGCCAGGCTGCCGGCCACAAGACCCTGGTGCCCCAGCTCATCGAGGAGCTGGCCAAGCAGGGCGGCTCGGAAGTGCTGGTCGTGGTGGGTGGCGTCATCCCCGCCCAGGACTACGACTTCCTGAAGAAGGCGGGTGTGGCGGCGATCTACGGTCCCGGCACCAACATCCCGGCCGCGGCCGCAGAGATCCTGTCGATCCTGCGCCAACGCGACCAGAAGCGCGCGGCTTGATCGCTCTGCGCCCGGGCCATCGTCCTCGCCCAGCGTTGCCACCTTGCGCGTTTGCAGTCGTGTTGCCGGCAAGAATCTAGGTAAGGGTGCGTGGATTTGGTAGGTAGTACTACCTAGATTGCCCGCGCGATCTGCATGCTAGCCTTGAGGTGCCATCGTGCGAACGCTGGCAGGTCGGTCTCGCTATCGCCCATGCCCCCCGCGTGGACAGGAAGACCGGCTGATTGCATGTCACTCCTGGGCCCGCTCGTCGAGCGGGCCTCTCTTCTCCACGGGCCGCCGAGATGCAAACGAACGAAATCGCCGAGCGGGTCAGTCGCGTGCTGGAGACGAGACTATGTGTCGACCCCCGTCGCATCACCGAAGCCGCAAAGTTCGATGGAGATCTTGCAGCGACCAGCCTCGACATGGTCGAGACCATCATGTCGCTCGAGGATGAGTTTGGAGTCGAGATATCGGATCGGGATGCCGACGGGCTGGAGACCGTCGGTGACGTCATCGCCCTCATCAGGATGAAGGTGCCTTGAGGCCAGGTAGCCAAGCCCGATGGCCAAGCTTCGGCGATCAGTCTCCACAATGAGCGGAACGTAGCACGTGCATCACGAAGCGACGTTGATTTCGACCATCGCCATTGGCTTCGTCCTTGCCTTCGCGTTCGGCTATGTCGCGGACCGGCTGAGGCTGCCGCCCCTGGTCGGCTATCTGCTCGCCGGCGTCCTGATCGGCCCCTATACGCCGGGCTTCGTGGCCGACGGTGAACTATCGCAGCAGCTCGCGGAGGTCGGCGTCATCCTGCTGATGTTCGGTGTCGGGCTGCACTTCTCGGCCTCCGACCTGCTTGCCGTGCGCGGCATCGCCATACCGGGTGCCGTGGGCCAGATCGTGCTGGCGACGCTCTTGGGGATGGGCATGTGCTGGCTCTGGGGCTGGAGTTGGGGGACTGGCCTGGTGTTCGGGCTCAGTCTCTCGGTCGCCAGCACGGTCGTGCTCCTGAAGGCGCTCGAGGAACGCAATCTGGTCAACAGCCTCAACGGGCGCGTCGCCGTGGGGTGGCTCATCGTTGAGGACCTCGCGATGGTGCTGGCGCTGGTGCTCCTGCCGGCCTTTGCCGAGATGCTGGGCGGCAAGTCGGTCGGCCATGGCGTATCCGACAAACCATTGCTGCTGGAGCTTGCCACGACGTTGGCCAAGGTGGCGGCCTTTGCAGCAATCGCCATCCTTCTTGGCCCCAAGGTCGTGCCATGGGTGCTCGGGCGTGTCGCACGCACGGGCTCGCGCGAATTGTTCACGCTCTCCGTTCTCGCGGTCGCGCTTGGCATAGCGTACGGCTCGGCGCAGCTCTTCGGTGTCTCGTTTGCGCTCGGAGCCTTCTTCGCCGGCGTCGTGCTGAGCGAATCTTCTTTCAGCCACCGGGCCGCCGAGGACTCCCTGCCGCTGCAGGATGCCTTCTCGGTCCTGTTCTTCGTCTCGGTGGGCATGCTGTTCGACCCCATGATCCTGGTGCATGAACCCGGCAACGTGCTCGGGGTGCTGGCCTTGATCGTATTCGGCAAGTCGCTGATCGCCTTCGCCGTGATCATGCTGCTGCGCTATCCGGTCGCCACCGGGCTGATGGTGTCGGCGAGTCTCGCTCAGGTAGGCGAGTTCTCCTTCATCCTGATCGCTCTCGGAGTCTCCGCGGGCCTGGTTCCGAGCGAGGGCCGCGACCTGGTTGTCGCAGGCGCACTGCTGTCGATCATGTTGAACCCGCTGATCTTCTACATCGTCGGAACGCTGCAGCGTCGCCGCGCGCAGACGGTACCTGTGGGCGCTCCCTTTTATGGCCAGAGCCGCTATGAGGCGTTGGGCCGTACGCTCGACGCCATCAAAGTACGCAACGAGGAACGAACGCGGGCCGAGGAGCTGAAGCTGCATACGCTGCTCGAGCGGTTTCCGGTGCTGCAACTCGTCGATCGCCGGGACCAGGATGCGCTGTTGCTGATGTTCCGGCCGAAGTCGGCATCGCCGGGTGACAAGGTGATCCGCCGCGGCGATCGCGGCGACGCCATGTATTTCATTTCGTCCGGCGCCGTCGAAGTGAAAGTCGACGATCACCGCACCATCCGCCTGGAACCGGGGGGCTACTTCGGCGAGATGTCGTTGCTTACGGGCGAGCGCCGCACGGCAGACGTGATTGCCGTCGATTTCTGCCAGTTCCTCGTGCTCGAACGGCGCGACTTCAACCAGTTCATGGCGCGCCATCCGGCGCTGCGGGCCGCGGTCGCCGGCATCGCAGAGGAGCGCCGCACGATGAATCTCGCTCCGCCCACGGCAGACGAATCACAGCAGTGAAAAGCAGAGCGGCACTCCGGCCCTGGTAGTCGTGGGCATCGGGCGGTCGCGGGTGTTATCCGCAAGAGGAACGTAGGCATTACTACCTACAGCTTCCAAGCTGCCGCCAAGCATATGATCTGCAAGGTAGGGTCGAGAGCGATCGTGTGAACGTTGGCGTGTCGAGACCATGGTTCTGCCCTTGCCCCGCCATGGACTCGAGTCTCAAGCGGTGTGCTTGGCCCGCTCATTGAGCGGGCCTTTTTCTTCCTCGGAGACGCCGACAGGGGACGCGAATGGGAGCAGGCAAGAGGGATACTGCCGATGACAATGTCGCTTGAGGATTTCCAGAAACTGAAGCTCGACGTTGTGCTGAAGTTCAGCATGGGTCTCGCAGAGGAGTCGCGCTTCATCACCTTGACCCTCCATCACACCTCCCCATCGGACCTCTTGCAGCAACGCGAGCCGACCGAGGTCACCGTGCTGCTGACGCTGGAGCAGGCTGATCAGCTTGCCGCGTTGCTCGCCGAAAACAGGTTGAAAGCGCAACCCAAGCCGACGGCGTAAGATACGACTGGTAACTCCGCACAATGCTTATGCCTGTTTGGTTGAAGCGAATGTCAGCATTGACGGCATCGGTGCCCAGTCCCACGAGGATGGGCGCCCTCGGCCTTCCGGGTCCTGTACGGTGCGAAAAAACTCACTGCAAATTGTCTGCCTACACCACAGTTGTTGACAGGATAGAACACTTCAGTTATTTTGAGGCTCGCCGCCGCCTCACGGCGACGTCCGTTCTTTGCATTGTTTATCCGACACCCTGGGCGCGTCCGGCCGGCGTCGCCGCCATGCCACCGCGCGCGGCGTCGGCCTGATCGCCGGCTCCCGAGGCAAGACCGCCAGCCCAGGGAGCGCCGTCCGGCGGGAAGGCCAGCAGAAAATGCAAAAAATGCAAAAAAGTCGAAAGCGGCGTGGATTCAATGGTTTGGCGAACATCGGCCAGCCTGCCAAAAATTAGCAAAAAATGCAGAAATTCACCGGCGAGCGACTGCAGTGCATGCATCCCGGCGGCAAAGCCGGGAGCGCGGCGCGCAGCACCTTGATGTCATAACCACTGTGCAGAGCTACTAGCATTCTAAAGCTCGAACAGGTTCGTTAACGTCGAATCACAACGTCAGACTTCGCCTGCCCGTTTGGCGCTGCCAGCTGTAAGGCCGCCTTTTTCGTGCACAACCTCCAGACAAGGGGCGCGCGAAAGGCGAAATTGTCGAGCCCGACGAACCTGCCCGTGCTCCTGTTGAACGCGTCCCCGGCCGTGCGTAGCCTGTGGCCACACGAGGATGGTGGCCACGATGCAACGGCTCACGAGCACGCTTCTGGCGATCCTGCTGACCACCTCGGCGCTGCTCTGCGCGCCGCTCGCAACGGCGCAGCAAATCACCCAGCCTTGGCCGACCCGCGGCTGGCCGGTCTCCTCGCCCGAGGAGCAGGGCATGAGCTCCGAACGGCTCGCCCGCCTGGTCGACTTCGGCGCCCTCAACGACATGGACAGCGTGCTGGTGACGCGCCATGGCCGCATCGTGCTCGAGGCGGCCTATGCGCCGTTCCGCGCCGGGCTCAGGCACCACATCTACTCGGCGACCAAGTCCGTCACCAGCACCCTGATCGGCATGGCGCTGGGCGACGGCCTGCTCGACAGCACCGACCGCAAGGTCGTGGATTTCTTCGCCGACCAAACGATCGCCAACCTCGACGATGCCAAGAAGGCGATCACGGTCCAGCATCTGCTCGACATGACATCGGGCCTCGCCTGGCAGGAGGGCCTGACCGACGCTTACGAATCCGTCATGGACATGGTGCGCACGCCCGACTGGCAGCAATTCGTTCTCGACCGACCGATGGCGGCGCCGCCGGGTACGCGCTTCTACTACAACAGCGGCAACAGCCATCTGCTGTCGGCCATCCTGAGCAAGGTCACGGGCAGGAGCGCCAATGATTATGCACGGGAAAAGCTGTTCGGGCCGCTTGGTATCGACGACGTGCTGTGGCAGGCCGATCCCCAGGGCATCTCGATTGGCGGCTGGGGCCTCCACCTGCAGCCGCGCGACATGGCAAAGATCGGCTATCTGTGGCTTCGCGGCGGGCAGTGGGAGGGAAGGCAGGTCCTGCCGGCGGCGTGGATCGAGGGCGTGCGCAAGGCCGATATCGACATGCGAGAGAGCTGGGCGAGGGACCTGCGCTACGGCCGCCAGTTCTGGGTCATGCCGCCACGCGATACCTTCATGGCGGTCGGCCGCAACCGCCAGCTCATCGTCGTGATGCCCAAGCTCGACATCGTGGCGGTGATGACCGGCTCGCAGCGCTTCATCGGATCGAGCAACAAGGTCAGCACGCCACGCTACGGCTTCGGGACGCTGGTGGGCTACCTCGCCGCCGCCGTGACCTCCGACTCGGCCATCGCTGCCAATCCCGCGGCGACGGCCGAGCTCGCCGAGCGGGTCAAGGCGGCCGCCGTCGAGCAGTCGGCGCCGATCATCGCCGGTGCCGGTGGGATGCCGGCGATGGCCAAGACCGTGTCCGGCAAGAGCTGGCGCTTTGCCATCAGCGACACGATGCGCCTCAAGTCGTACATCCTGAAGCTCGATGATCCCCAACCGTCCTACGAGTACGAGCTCGACGGCGGTCCGCCCGGCGCGCCGGTGGGCCGGTTTGGTGGACCGATCGGCTTCGACGGCCGCTACGCCTTGGGTGGGCGCACGCCCAACGGCGTGAGCGCCGCGCGCGGTACCTGGTCGGCTGACGGCACGAGCCTCGTCCTCGAGGCTCAGACGCCCGGCAACGACGACGCGACACGGGTGACGCACGTGTTCGGCGACAAGACCATCGAGCTGACCATCGAGCGGGCGAGCGGGTTCACGACGAAGGTGCAGGGACGGGCGGAGGACTGAGTTACTCAGCCGGCTGGGCGGCGACCGTCTTGGTCGGGTCGGGGATGTTCAGGAAGAGCGCACACACCACCGCCGATACGAGGCTCAACAAGGCCAGGCCATAAAGGCCGCCAGAGTAGCTGCCCGTCGCGTCCTTCATGAGGCCGATCCACCACGGCCCGAAGAAGCCGCCGAGGTTGCCGATGGAATTGATCCACGCGAAGCCCGCGGCCAGGGCCGTGCCGCTCAGGAACATCGGCGGCATGGCGAAGAACGGGCCCTTGGAGCCGTAGAACCCCATCGCCGCCAGCGACATCCCGACCATCGCCCACCAGGTGCCCATGGTGAGGCCGGCCAACACCAGCCCGCCGGTCGACAGCACGCAGGCCGCCAGCAGGTTCCAGCGGCGCTCGTGCATCCTGTCGGAGATGCGGCCCCAAACCACAAGGGCGATGCCGCCGCAGATGTAGGGGATCATGGTGAGCCAGCCCACGGTCATGTTGCTCATGGTGCCGAGCGACTTGATGATCTGCGGGATGAAGAAGAGCATGCCCAGGCTTGCCGTCACGATGCCGAAATAGTTGAGCGCCAACAGCAACACCCTGGGGTTCCACATCGATTCGAGCATCGAGTACTTGCGCACGGCCTCCTTGGCCCGCCGCTCGGCGGCGATCTTGCCCGCCAGCCAGTCCTTCTCGTGTCGGGCGAGGAAGGTCGCGTCGGCGGGCCGGTCGGTCATCAGGACGTAAAAGAGCACGCCCAGCACGATCGTCGGCAGGCCCTCGGCGATGAACATGATCTGCCACCCCCTGAGCCCGAACAGCCCGTCCAGGCTCATCAGGCCGGTCGAGACGGGCGCGCCGACCGCCACCGCGATTGGCAGGCCGACCAGGAAGCCCGAGACGATGCGGGCGTGATGGCGGGCCGGAAACCAGTAGGTGAAATAGAGAATCAGGCCGGGAAAGAAGCCGGCCTCGCCCATGCCGAGCAGGAAGCGCATGATCGCGAAGCTGGTCGTGCCGGTCACGAATGCCGTGGCCGTCGCGAAGATGCCCCAAGTGATCATGATGCGGGCGATCCAGATGCGGGCGCCCACCTTCTCCATGATGACGTTGCTCGGCACCTCGAACAGGAAATAGGCCCAGTAGAAGGTGCCGACGGCGAAGCCGAAATCGGCCGCCGACATGTCGAGGTCCGCGCGCATGGTGAGCGCGGCAAAGCTCGAGTTGATTCGGTCGATGTAGGCCAGGATGTAGCAGAGGATCGCGAACGGCAGCAGGCGCAGGTAGATCTTGCGCATGGCCGATTTTTCGACCGTAGCATCCGATGCGATATGCATCTCGAATTTCCTTCCCAGGAAGTGCCGGCTTTTGCCGGCTTGAAGGAATTCTACTCCCGAGTGCGCGCAGACGTCGTGGGCCGCTATCCTTCGCAAGGTCTGCAGTTTCGCCAAGCGTCGCGTGACGTTGGCGTCACTCTCACGCCCGCGTTGCAATGCTGATGGTCCCGCTCCCAAGAGCAACCATAACTAGAGAGATCTTGGGACCGTGGTCCTTTCAACCCGCCCAATTCTACGGCGTAGCCTGTCGGCAAAGGTGCGGTCGAGCGCCGGCAATATCTGCTCGACGAGCTTCAACGGGTCGGCCCGATTCGGGGACAGGCTCCACTCGACCCAAATGCCTTTCAGCAGAGCCAGAATGGCCAAGGTCACGACGTCCAGGTCAAGCTGGGCCCCGCTGTCCTTGGAGACCGCGGCAACCAAGTCTCGAACCTGCCGCTCGAAGCGGCCGTAGATCTCGTCGTGGACCCGACGCACCGTCGGATTTGTGTGCGCCAGCCCCCAGAAGAGGAAGCGAGCGCGCACGTAGTCGGCGTCCAGCGCCTGCGGGTGCAGGCAGGCGATGATGAAAGCGTGGAGGCGCTCTGCGGGCGAAGGGTACGCCTTCGCCATTGCAAGAGTGATCTGGTCCTGCACCTTGGACGACAGGTGGCGCAAGGTCGCGGCGAGCAGCTCGTCCTTGCTCCGGAAATGGTGGCGCACCATGCCAAGCGAGAGACCGGCCTGCTGTGCGATCAGTCGGACGCTCATCTCCTCCGTGCCGTAGCGGCAGATGCATTGGAAGGTAGCGTCGATCAACTGCTGTCGCCGGACGTCGGGAGTTTGCTTGGAAAAGCGGCGAGTGGTCGAGCGACCGGCCACGCGGGCTGTCTCGGGTCTGGACATGTGTAGTGCCCTCACTACCCGACCTCTCGTTCGCCACCAAGATCTAAGGCATCCGCGCCAGGCCCGGCAGGACAACCGCTCCGCAAAGCCGTTGTCTTGACAGGGGCGGATCGATCCTTCATCTCTTTATACAGTTGTATTAAGTTGCAGCCAAACCGGCGCCGGGCTTTCGCCTGGATAAGACGGCTGATGACGAGGGATGGGATGGATCACACAGAATTCCGCACGCGATCCGCTGCCGATGTCGACGAGACGCGCCAGGACCTCATCCGCGCGCGGCACCTGCCCGGCGGCATCTATGCCTCGCAGGACATCTACGAGCAGGAACTTCAGCGCTATTTCTACCGCGACTGGCTGTACATGGGCCGGGTCGAGCAATTCGCCAATCCCGGCGACTATGAGGCGCGTCGCGTATTAGGTCGGCCCATCATCATCGTGCGCGACAAGGATGGCGTGCTCGGCGCTTTCTACAACATGTGCCGCCATCGCGGCGTCGAGGTCGCAGAGGGGCGGGGCAATACCCGCCTCTTCAAGTGCCCCTATCACGGCTGGACCTACGATCTGTCGGGCAAGCTCCTCGGTGCCGCCTACATGAAGGACACCGACGGCTTCGACCCCAAGACCTGCCGCCTGCCGCGAGTCCATCTCGAGACCTGGCGCGGCAACATCTTCATCAGCCTGGCGTCCGAGCCGCCGTCCTTCGCGCAGACAATGGCCGAGTTCGAGAAGGACTTCGCCCAGCTCAGGACCGAAAGATGCCGGCTGGCCGACGTGACGCGCCTCGAGCTGAACTGCAATTGGAAGTTCATGCACGAGAACCTGATGGACTTCTATCACGTGGGCGTCTTGCACGTGAAAACCTTCGGCGCTCGGTTCTCGTGGACGACCGAGAACGTCTCCCTGAAGGACGATGGCGGCATCACCATCCGCTACGACGCTGCGCCGTCGACCCCAGGCGGCGAAGCGCTGTTCGGCAAGGCGCCCTGGCTCGAGGCCGAGTCCAACAGCTTTGCCTGTACGGGCTTCATGCCGCCGAACCTCACCCTGTTCGGCCGCATCGACTGCGTGAAGCTGATGGTCGGCTGGCCGATCGGTCCCGACAAGTGCGAGGTCTTCATCTACCTCCTCTTCCCGGAGGAGTTCTTCGCCGATCCTGACTTCGACAAGAAGCTCAAGGTCTACAAGGACTACCAGATGGTCATCTACGAGGAAGATCGTTCGATGATCGAGTCCATGCAGCGGGCCATGGCCCTGCCGGTCTATGAACCCGGCCGGATGTCGGTGATGGAGAAGCCGATCCATCACTTCCTCAACGGCTATCTCGACCGCATGTTCGGGTCGCGCAGCTGATGCCGCCTGCGGCCGGCGAGATGAAGCTCGAGGTGATAGGTCGCCGCCACGAGGCGGACGACGTCCTGTCGCTGCGCCTGGCCGATCCCAGCGGTGCGCCGCTGCCGACTTTCACGCCCGGCGCCCACATCGCGTTGCGGCTGGGCGAAAGCCTGGTGCGGCAATACTCGCTCTGCAATGGTCCGGACGACAGCAGTGCCTACTTCATCGCGGTGAAGCGGGAAGCCCAGTCGCGTGGCGGCTCGGCTGCCGTGCATCGCCTGGCCCAGGGCGACGTCGTTGCCGCGGCGCCGCCGGTCAACGCCTTTGCGGTCGACTGGTCCGCGCCGCACCTGGTGCTTCTGGCCGGTGGCATCGGCATCACGCCGCTCCTTTCCATGGCGCAGCATGCGCTACGGCGTGGCCACTCTTTCGAGCTCCACTATTTCGCGCGGTCGCCTGCCCATGCGGCGTTCCACGGGGTGTTGAACGACGGGCCGCTGGCGCCGCATGTCTCGTTTCACTTCGGTATGGACTCCGACGCGGTGTCCTCGCTGCTGAAGGATTTGTTGCTGACGCGACGCGCCGGCGCTCACCTCTATCTATGCGGACCCGTGCCCTTCATGGACGAGGCACGCAGGATCGCTGCCGGCTGCGCCAACCTGGCCGGCATCCATTGGGAATATTTCACGCCGCCGGCGCCCGCGCCGCAGACGGGTGGTGCATCGAGCGCCTGCACGGTGCGACTGGCGCGCTCGGGCAGGACACTCGAAGTGCCGGCTGACAAATCTATCCTGCAGGTGCTGATCGAGAATGGCGTTGCGGTCGATTCGTCCTGCATGGAGGGCGTGTGCGGCCTGTGCGCGACGCGCGTGCTCGAGGGCGAGCCGGATCATCGCGACGAGGTGCTGAGCGACGATGACAGGCAGCGCGGCAATCTCGTGACCGTGTGCGTGTCACGCGCCCGCGGAGGGGTGCTTGTGCTGGATCTTTGACGGCCAGGTAACGGCCAATTGATCTTGGGAAGAGGGAGGGAATGATGAGGAGAGGGATTTCACGCCGGTCGGCGCTCGGCGGTGCGGCAGCGGCTCTTGCCGGACCGGCGGTGCTCGGCCGAGATGCCTCGGCGCAGGACGGCGGCACGATCCGCTTCGGCGGTTCGCTCGGCATGACCGGCCGCTATGCCGAGACTGGCCTGAACATCCGCCATGGCTATGAGACCGCGATCAAGTTCATCAACGAGCAGAAGGGCGGCGCCGAGATCGGCGGCAAGAAGTATCGCCTGGAGCTCGGCATCGTCGACGATGCCAGTGATCCGGCGCGGGCCACTGCCCTGATCCAGCGCCAGGTCGATGGCAATGTCAGTTTCTTCCTCGGTTCCTACGGCAGCAACGTCGTGCTGCCCTGTGCCGGCATAACCGAGGCGGCCGGCAAGCTCACCGTCCAGGTCGGCGCGTCCGCCGACCAGATATTCCAGCAGGGCTATCGCAACATCTTCGGGTTCTTCCCGAGGGCAAGCCGCGCCTGGGTGACCAGCATCGAGTTCTTCAAGACCCTTACGCCGAAGCCCAAGTCGGTGGCGATCATTGCCACCAACGACGCCTTTTCCAAGCTGAACGCCCAGGCGGCCGCCGCCGGATGCAAGGAGATTGGCCTGGAGGTGGTGGACCTGCTGCAGTTGCCTGAGCAGGTCAGCGACGCCTCGAGTGCACTCGCGACCATACGCGCCAAGACGCCCGACATCCTGATCACGACGACGGTCGACCAGAACTCGTTGGTGATCGTGCGCCAGATGATATCGACCGACACCAACGTGCCGCTGCTCTACCAATTCCTCGGGCCACAGCTGCCGATGTACCGCGAGACCCTGGGGGCGAAGGCGACGGGCGTGGTCATGCAGCTGCCATGGGACGCGCGGATCGACTTCAAGGACCCGATCTTCGCGCCCATGACGACAGCGTCGCCATCGCCGTCCGGCGAGAACTTCACGGGACCGAAGGCCGTCGTGA
>JAEZHS010000244.1 GCA_023436825.1 Pseudomonadota bacterium
GTCCGGAAGAGCATGATCACGCCTGGTTAAGGTGGATCAACGCGCGGCGGATCTCTCGGGTGCGCGTGAACAGGTCGAACAGCTTGTCGCCCTCGCCCCAGCGGATGGCGCGCTGCAGGTAGAACAGGTCCTCCTGGAAACGCGCCAGAACCTCCAGCACCGCTTAGCGGTTGTTGAGGAACACGTCGCGCCACATCGTCGGATCGGAGGCGGCGATGCGCGTGAAGTCGCGGAAGCCGCCGGCAGCGAAGCGCAGCACCTCGCTGTTGAGATGGCCGGCGAGATCGTCGGCGGTGCCGACGATGGTGTAGGCGATGAGGTGCGGCAGGTGCGAGGTGATGGCGAGGATGCGGTCGTGATCGGCCGGATCGAGCCGCTCCGTCAGGCTGCCCAGCCCCTTCCAGAAGGCGTCGAGCTTGTCGACCGCGGCGGCGTCGCTGCCGGGCAGCGGCGTCAGGATGGTCCAGCGCCCGTCGAACAGCTCGGCGAAGCCCGCTTCGGGACCGGAATTTTCCGTGCCGGCAACCGGATGGGCCGGCACGAAATGCACCGAAGCCGGGATGTGCGGCTGCATGGCGTTGATCACCGCCTGCTTCACCGAGCCGACGTCGGAGACGATGCAGCCCGGCTTGAGGCTGGGTGCGATCGTGCGCGCGGCCTCTCCGCAGGCGCCGACCGGCGTGCAGACGATCACCAGGTCGGCATCCGCGCAGGCGGCCGCGAGATCGGTGCCGCAATGGTCGACCAGTTTCAGCCGATTGGCGGTTGCCGCCGTCTCCTCGCTGCGCGTGGCGGCGACGATCTTGGTGGCGAGGCCGCCGCGGCGCGCGGCGAGGGCGATCGAGCCGCCGATCAGGCCGATGCCGATCAGGGCGATCTTGTCGAACAGGGGTTTGGTCATCTGTTGCCGGCGACGAAGCGGCTGAGCGAGGCGTGCACCGCCTTGACCTCGCTCTCGGTGCCGATGGTGATGCGCAAGAACTCCGGCAGGCCATAGCCCGCGATCATGCGCGGAATGAGTCCGTCGTTCATCAGCCAGTCGTTGGCGGTGGCGGCGCGTTCCTTGGAGCCGAAGCCCACCGTCACGAAGTTGCCGACGCTGGGCAGCGGCTTCAATCCGAGCTTGGTGAGTTCGGTGCTGAGCCACGGCAGCCAGATGTCATTGTTGGTGCGGCTGGCATCGATGTGGGCGATGTCGGCCATCGCTGCGATGCCCGCGGCCTGCGCCGCCAGGTTGACGTTGAACGGCTGGCGCAGCCGGCTCATGACGTCGACGATGCCGGCGGGGCCGTACATCCAGCCCAGCCGCAATCCGCCCAGCCCGTAGATCTTGGAGAAGGTGCGGGTCATCACGACGTTCTCGGCCTGGTCGACCAGCTCGACGCCCGATTCGTAGTCGTTGCGGCTGACGTACTCGGCATAGGCCGCGTCGATCACCAGCAGGACGTTCTTCGGCAGCCCGGCATGCAGGCGGCGTACGTCGTCCTTGGTGATGTAGGTGCCCGTCGGATTGTTGGGATTGGCGACGCAGACGACCCGGGTCTTGTTGCTGACCTTGGCCAGCATCGCGTCGACGTCGCAGCGATAGTCCTTCTCCGGCGCGGCGACCGGGGTCGCGCCTACGCCCAGCGCGTTGATGGGATACATCAGGAAGCCGAACTGGCTGTAGAGCAGCTCGTCTCCCGGACCGCAGTAGGCGCGCACCAGCAAATTCAGAAGCTCGTCGGAGCCCGCGCCGCAGACGATGCGCTTGGCGTCGAGGCCGTAATGCCGGCCGATCGCGGAGCGGAGCGCGCCGGAATCGCCGTCGGGATAGCGATGCAGCTCGCTTGCCGCCTTGGCGTAGGCCGCCATGGCATTGGGGCTGGGGCCGAGCGCGCCTTCGTTCGACGACAGCTTGGCGATCGTCTGCTTGCCCTCGACCGAATCCTTGCCCGGCACATAGGGCGCGATCTTCATGATGCCCGGACGCGGGGTAGGCGCGCTCATCGCGATCTCCTAAATTGGTCAGGCCCGCGCGGTCGACGGGACGGCGTAGGCGCCGATCGCCGCCACACGACCATTCTCCAGCTCCAGGGCGGTCTCGAGCGCACGCAGGCGCTCGTCGCTATCGGCGATGACGCCCGGCAGCTCGACGAGATAGTGATGCACGCCGCCCGCAACCTGGTCCAGCACCGACGTGGAGGCGGGGAGACCCGCTTTGGCGAGGGCGCCGGAAATGCGGTTGCGACTGAGGCCGCCCGCCGATTCGATCGAGATCAAGGCGCGGTCGTCGCCCGATTCCTCGGGCTCCATGCGCGCCAGCACGAAGGCTGAGATGCCGCGTGCCCGGGCATTGGGCATGACCACGAAGGGCAGTCGCGCGACGACGTTCGGCAGCGTGGCATCACGGCCCGCCAGCAACGGCCACCAGGGCGCAGCGTCGGCCTCGATCGGCGCCGGCACGACACCCAGCGTCGATGGATTGGCACGCACGGCCGCCAGCACCTGGGCGGGCGTGTCGTTGGCGACGAAGGTGATCTGGCAGCCGAAATGGTCGCGTGCGAGGTCCCAGTAGCCCGGCTGGTCGTGCGGGCGGCAGATCGCGACCTTGATGTCCGGCGTCTGCATCAGGGTGAAGGCGCACATCATCTCGCGCCACATGCGGTAGACCGCGGCGACGGGAAAGGGACCCTGGTGCGCCTCGATCCGCTGGCGCATGACCTTTGCCTCGCGACCGGGCCGCAGCGCCAGCCCGCCCGGCGGCTTGGAGGCGGCGATGCGATCGACCAAGGCTGCCCGGCGCTGGATGAAGCCATGCAATTCGCCGTCGATGGCGTCGATTTCCTGGCGCAAGCTGTCGAGACTGGGGGCGTCCATGAAGCCGTTGGTCCTGTGAGGCAGCGGCGATACTACGTCCGGCCGGTCCCCGTAAAGGCAAGAAACCTCGGGCAGGCCGACGGGCGCTTGCGCAATTCGGGCGACCTCCGTATAGAAGCGTCTCCGTGGAATTTGAGCCGACCGGCTTGCGACCACGTTAAACATCGCTAAAAGGTCGGAGCGCTCCAAAAAAGCCCCCCGCCCTGGTCGGTCGGGGGCTTTTTTGTTGGCCGTGTGCATTGGCCGCAGGAGAGGACATGGAGGCTGCGATCGAGAATCCGTCGTTCGACGGCCTCGCCGACGCCGAGCGCAAGGCTCTGGCCCGGTGCCGCTACGCGGTTCTGGGCGTCGAGCGACCGCTTCGGCTCGACTGCGGCGTCGAGCTCGGTCCCTATCGCGTGGCCTACCAGACCTACGGCACGCTCAATGCCGACAAGTCGAACGCCGTGCTGATCTGTCATGCGCTGACGCTCGACCAGTTCGTCGCCGAGGAGCACCCGGTCACCGGCAAGGAGGGCTGGTGGGACAGCCTGGTCGGCCCGGGCAAGGTGCTCGATCCGGCACGCTACTTCATCATCTGCATCAACGTGCTGGGCGGCTGCATGGGCACGACCGGGCCGCTGGCGCTCGATGCCAACGGCCAGCCCTGGAACCTGCGCTTCCCGGTCGTGACCGTCGCCGACATGGTGCGCACGCAGGCGGCGCTGCTCGACCATCTCGGCATCCCCGACCTGTTCTGCGTGATCGGCGGCTCGATGGGCGGCATGCAGGTGCTGGAATGGGCGGCGAGCCATCCTGCCCGCGTCTTCTCGGCCGTGCCGATCGCCTGCGCCGCCCGCCACTCGGCCCAGAACATCGCCTTCCACGAGGGCGGGCGGCAGGCGATCATGGCCGATCCCGAATGGAAGGGCGGCGACTACCGCCTGCACAACACGGTACCGGCGCGCGGCCTGTCGGTGGCGCGCATGACCGCGCACATCACCTATCTTTCCGAGCAGGCGCTGCAGCGCAAGTTCGGCCGTGCGCTGCAGGACCGCGACGCGCTGGGCTTCGGCTTCGATGCCGACTTCCAGGTCGAGAGCTACCTGCGCTACCAGGGCTCGACCTTCGTCGACCGCTTCGACGCCAATAGCTATCTCTACATCACCCGGGCGATGGATTATTTCGACCTGGCCGCCGCGCATGGCGGCGTGCTGGCCAACGCCTTCAAGGGCACGCCGACGCGCTTCTGCCTGTTCTCCTTCACCAGCGACTGGCTGTTCCCGACGCGCGAGAGTCGCGAGATCGTGCATGCGCTGAACGCCGCGGCGGCAAACGTCTCCTTCGTCGAGGTCGAGAGCGACAAGGGCCACGACGCCTTTCTGCTCGACGAGCCCGAGATGTTCCGCACGCTCGCCGGCTTCCTCAAGGGTGCCGCCGCGGTGCGCGGCCTGAGGGACGTGCCGTGACCGCGGCCGCCATCCGCGTCGACCTGCAGCTCATCGCCGACATGGTCGACCCGGCGACGCGCGCGCTCGACGTCGGCTGCGGCGACGGTTCGCTGCTCGCCTATCTGGTGAACTTCAAGCGGGTCGATGCGCGCGGCATGGAGCTGAGCCAGGCCGGCGTGAACGCCTGCGTGGCCAACGGGCTTTCGGTGATCCAGGGCGATGCCGACGCGGACCTGCGCGACTATCCGGACGACGCCTTCGACTACGTGATCCTGAGCCAGACCCTGCAGGCGACGCGCGAGCCGCGCGAGGTGCTGCGCCAGATGCTGCGCGTCGGCAAGCGGGCCATCGTCTCGTTCCCGAACTTCGCGCATTGGCAGGTGCGCCTGCGCCTGGTGTTCGGCGGCCGCATGCCCGAGACGCCGTCGCTGCCCTACAAGTGGTACGACACACCCAACATCCATCTCTGCAGCATCGACGACTTCCGCGGCCTGTGCCGCGACATGGGCGTGCGCATCGAGCGCGCGATCGTGCTCGACCGCAACAGCAAGCCGATCAGCCTGCCGCCGCTGCTCGCCAACCTGGTCGGCGAACAGGCGGTGTTCATGCTACGGCGGGACTAGGGGCAGCCCGCCAGATCGTGCTTTAGAGTCCGCTACTTTTTCTCATTGCCCGCGAAAACCGCGGTCAGGCCCAACCCGATGAACAGCGTGCCGCTGACATAGCGCTCGACCTCGAGGTAGCGCTTGTTGCGGCGCAGCCACTTGCCGGCGGTGCCGGCGAGGAAGGCGTAGCAGCCGTCGGTGA
>JAEZHS010000277.1 GCA_023436825.1 Pseudomonadota bacterium
CGGCCGGACGAACTTCTCCCAAAGCACTCAGCCCCAAATGCCATGCGTTGCCCCAAGACCCAGCACGACCCTGCCCACCGACGTGTAACTGCGTCCGCCGTGCGTTTGGGCATCAAGAAATGATCAAGATTTGGCAGAGCGCCGTGGGTACAGGCCCAATGGCCTGATCCGCATGGAGCCCCCAAAGTTCCCGGCGAACGGCCTTGCCCTGCTGCGGCATCGCTTGCAGGCGACGTTCGACGCGGCGGACTGGATGTCCTTGGCGGAGTGGGCGCCCTCGGCGAAGGCGGCGAAGCAGATCGCGCCGCCGCTGCTGCAGGCCAGTCACGAGGGCACGGCCGACGCGGAACGCTTCGCGCACGGTCTTTATCTTGCCGCCCTCGACATGATCGGCCGCGAGTGCAGCGATCCGGATCTGACGCCGGAGCGCATCGCCCGGTTGGGCTAGCCAGCAGGCTGTGGAATCGGGCTCTTGTCGGGCAGACGCTGGCCGGTCTACGGGCTAGGATGCATGCCCCCGCGAACGTGGCGGGGCTTGCACGGATAGGTATCAAGACCTGGCGATTCGATGTCGGTTTACGCGTTTGGACGGTTTACTCTCGAGGCTTCCGAGCGCCGCCTGACGCGTGACGGCCGGCGGGTCGCCGTGCCCGGCAAGGCTTGGCAGATCCTGGTGACGCTGGTGGAGGCAGGCGGGCGCCTGGTTTCGCACGAGGCGCTCAGGGCCAAGCTGTGGTCCAATATCACCGTCGAGGACCGCACGTTGACTGTCCATGTCTCGACACTGCGCAAGGTTCTCGGCGCCGATGCCGGCATCATCGAGACCGTGGCCCGCACGGGCTATCGCTTGGCAGTGCCGGTCCGCGTCCCGTCGGGTACCGGCGGGCCGACTTTGGCGGCGGTTGCGAGGCCGGAGGTCGGAAAGATCGCGGTGACGCCTTTCGCGACGCCTGGCCTCGCCGACGCCGAGACCTACCTAGGTGTCGGCATCGCCGATGCCGTGAGCACGGCGCTGGGCACGGTCCCCGGCCTGACCGTCTCGCCCGTCCAGCCTCTGGTGGATACCGGCCAGGCTCGCTCGCTTGGCGTCGAGCACCTCCTGGAGGGCTCGGTCCAGCGCAGCGCCGAGAGCCTGCGCGTGTCGGCGCGGCTGATCGAGGTGGCAAGCGGGCGCACGGAATGGAGCGAGCGCTTCGAGCAGCCCGAGATGAATGGCGCCGCATTGCAGGATGCCATCGCCGCGCGCGTGGCGATGTCGCTGCCGGGTGGGTCGCTGGCCGACCAGGACGTGCAGAGCTATCGCCCGCGGGCGGCCGAAGCGTACTTCCTCCAGCTCGAGGCTAGGGCGCATCTCAAGCCCTTCACGCGGCTGCCGCTGATCAAGGCCTTGACGTTGTTCGAGCAGGCGCTGGCGCTCGATCCCGACTACGCCATGGCTCACGCCGGCCTCGCTTCGACCTACCTCCTGATGGCGTCGACCGCGATGCTGCGGCCGTTGCAG
Source organism: Pseudomonadota bacterium (assembly GCA_023436825.1). Next base: position 1,502 of record JAEZHS010000277.1, read on the forward strand.
GTCGATGAGGCGATGCCGATGGCCCGCCGGCATGCCCAGCGGGCAATCGCCATCGACGAGGGCCTGGCCGAGGCTTGGGCGGCGCTGGGCCGCGTGAAGATGGAGTACGACTGGGACTGGGAGGGCGCCGAGGCTGATCTGGCGCATGCCGTCGCCCTCAATGCGAGCTCGGTCGAGGCGCTCGGCACCTACGGCCAGTTCCTGAGCGCAATGGGCCGCCATGACGAGGCGATCGAGGCCATGGAACAGGCGCGCCGGCTCGATCCGCGCAGCGTCGAGACGCTGCAGCACTTGGCGATCGTCTACTGGATGTCGGGCGAGGGCGAGCGGGCGCTCGAGGCGGTGGACGACAGCCTGAAGGTCCTTCCGGGGTCTCCGCGGGCGCACTATGGGCGCATGCTGATCCTCGACCAGCTCGGCCGCCGCGACGAGGCGATGGCCGAGCGCCTCACCACGATGCGCGGGCTTGCCATTGCCGAGGGTCTCGCCGGGCATGTCGAAGGTCTCGCCCGCGGCAAGGGCTGGCGCGAGGCGATGGAAATGTGGATCGGCCTGCTCGAGCGCACCAACCGCTGGGAGGGGGCGGCCCAGCAATGGATGGCTGTCGGCGAATCGTCCCGCGCGCTCGATGCCCTCGAGCATTGCGTGAAAGCCCGCACGACGTACCTGTGTTTCACCGCGCAGAACCCGTACTTCCGCTCGCTCCACAACGACCCACGCTTCCGGAGCATCCTGAAAGCGCTGAAGCTCGAAAGCAGATCCTAGCTGGAGCACGATGACTTGACGCTTGGCAGTGACGGCCCTTGTTTCCGGGGTCCCCTACGGTGCGAAAAAACTCAGTGCAAGAATACCCGACTACACCACAGTTGTTGACAAAGAGAAGAACTTAAGTTATTTTCGGGGTCCTGCCGCCGCCCCAGGGCAGCGTCCGTTCTATGCATCGTTCATCCGACATCTTGGTGCGCGCCCGACCCACCACGCGGCCCGGCCTGCCTGAAAGCGATCGTTATTTGTAGACCTCGACCGTCTGCATCATGCCCATCTCCTCGTGGTTCATCATGTGGCAGTGCAGCATGAAGATGCCGGTATAGTCGAGGAATCGGGTGCGGAAGGTGAGGGAGCCCCCCTTGCGCTCGACGGGCGCGGTGTCACGCCATTGCGGCGTCGCCAGCGGCTTGCCGTTGAGGTGAGTGACCAGGAACGGGTTGGTATGGATGTGAAACACGTGGTCGTCGTGCGTGTGCGTGTTCTCGATCGTCCATTCCTCGACCGAACCCAGCTTGACGCGGTGGTCGATGCGTTTGGGATCGAACTTCTTGCCGTCGATGAAGAAGCCGAATTCCTGCCAGTGACCCGCGGCATCGGCCTCGGGCGCGGTCGCGGAGAACACCAGCTTGCGTCGACCCGTGATCTCGGAATCCTTGATCGTCTCGAGCGGCGGCTTGGGAAGCGACGTCGGAAGCTTCATGTTCATCGGCTCACCCGCCACCACCAACCGTGCCAGCGGGCCGACCGGCGAAGGATGGCCCTGATCGTAGGGCAGCGCGCGCAGTTCGTAGGTGCCGGGCGCGCCGGCCTGGACGAGGAGGTCGGCACGCTGGCCGGGCAGGATGAGGTGCGTATTCAGCGTCTCGACGGCGCCAAGCTGGATGCCGTCATAGGAGATGGCGTGCAACTGGTGCTTCTCCAGCTCGAGCAGCATGTTGTCCTGGTAGCCGGTATTCAGGATGCGCCAGCGCTGCACCTCGCCCGGCCGCATGGCGATGGTCGGCCGGCGCTGGCCGTTGACGGTTAGGAAGCGCGTGGCGGTCTCTGGGAACAAGGTGGTCCCGAAGTCCTCGATCATGCCGCGCGCGTCGTGGGCGACCTGGGTCAGCACCAGCAGGCGTTCCCGGGCGCTGGCGATCTCGGGTATCTCGGCAAAGTCGCCTTCGACGATGATGGCGCCGAACATGCCGCTGGCCATCTGCACGTCGGCGCTGCCGTGGTGATGCGGATGATACCAGTAGGTTCCCCTGGTGTGGTCCTTGGGCAGCTCGATCTCGATGTCGTAGGTCTCGCCGGGCGCCATCGAGCGCATGACATTGTCGGCAATCCCGCTCGGACTGGCGTGGGCGCCGTGGAAATGGAAGTTGGTATTGTTGAACTGGTGCGGATGCGACATGTCCGCCGGCATCGGGTCGCGATTGGGCGGAAGGTCGTTGACCAGGCGGATCTTGAGTGTCTCGCCAGGCTTCATGCGCAGCGTCGGGCCGGGTGAGCCGCCTTCATATGAGCGCACGTAAAGGCGGACGCCGCCGACATCGCGGTAGGCGTAGGCGCACCGCAACGAGGTCTGCAGCACGCCGTTGGCCGATCGCCGCACCTCGGGTTCGACCAGGGGCTGATCCATGATCGGCACCTTGGGCCGCGCGACGAGGCCCAGGGTCGGGCTCATCCCGCCATGATCGTGCCCCTGGGCAGCGACTTGTTGGCCCACCAACAGGGTAGCGCCTGTGGCAAGGCCGCCGTCGAGCAGCCGGCGGCGCGAAAGAGGCGTGAAAGGCATGAGACCCTTGTCCTTGAGGAGCAACGGCGGATGATCTAGCCCCTCGGCGCGAACTCCGGAAGGCGATGCGCCGTCACCGCCGGGGCCGGAGCATCGTAGCGCTCGATCTCCACCAGGCAGGTCTGGGCGATGCAGCCTTGGCTGAGCTTCGAGGCGCCGATGTCGAGCGTCAGCGCATTGGGATTGCCGTGCTTCTCCAACGGCTGGTTGGAGCCCGAATCCGCCGGGTCGAACCACGCGCCCGTCGACAGGCGCACCACGCCGCGACGGATGCGATCGGAGAGCCGCGCCGCCGCCAGGCAGGCGCCGCGATCGTTGTAGACGCGCAGGAGGTCGCCGTCCTTGATGCCGCGGGCGGTGGCGTCCTCCGGATGCATGGTCACCGGCTGGCGGCCGTTGACCTTGGTGGCGCGCGCATGCGGGCTGTGGTCGAGCTGGCTATGCAGCTTGTCGGCCGGCTGGTCCGACAGCATGTGCAGCGGATAGCGCTCAGCCGTCTTCGAGCCCAGCCATTCGATGGGCTCCATCCAGGTCGCATGGCCCGGGCAGTCGTCGTAGCCGAACGAGGCGATCTTCTCGGAGAAGATTTCGATTCGGCCCGACGGCGTCTTGAGCGGATGCTTGTCGGGATCGGCGCGGAAGGCCGCCAGCATCACCGGCTCCCGGGTCTTGCCCTCAGCTTCGGCCATGCCGGCCAGCCAGAACGCGTCGAACGGCGGGATCGCGACGCCGGCCTCGGGCGACTTCACGCGCGACAGCTCGTAGAGATGCTTTAGCCACGCCATGGCATCGCGGCCTTCGGTATAGGCCTCGCCCTGGCCGAGGCGCTTGGCGAGCTCGGCAAAGATCCAGAAATCGTCACGCGCTTCGCCCACCGGCTCGCGCGCCTTCTTCATGGCGATCAGGTAGGGCTCGCGACTGCCGTAGCCGATGTCGTCGCGCTCCAGGCTGGTGGTCGCTGGCAGCACGATGTCGGCCATGCGCGCGGCGGGCGTCCAGAACTGCTCGTGGAACACGATCGTCTCGGGCTTGCGCCACGCCACCATTAGCCGGTTGAGGTCCTGATGGTGGTGGAATGGATTGCCGCCCGCCCAGTAGACCAGGCGGATGTCGGGGTAGACGAGGGTGCGGCCGTTGTACGGCACCGTGCCGCCGGGATTGAGCAGCATGTCGGTGAAGCGCGCGACCGGGATGAAGTCGCTGACGGCGTTTGTGCCCTGCGGCAGCGTCGGCCCGCTGTACTTGGGGAAGGCGCTGCCCATCAGGTTTACCGGGCCGTAGCCGACCGCGAAGCCGCCGCCGGGCAGGCCGACCTGGCCCAGCATGCAGGCGAGCGTAATCATCGCCCAGAACGGTTGCTCGCCGTGGTGGCTGCGCTGCAGCGACCAGTTGATGCTGACCGTGGTGCGCGTCGCCGCCATCTCGCGCGCCAGCGCCACGATGCGCGCGGCGGGGATGCCGGTGATCTTCTCGGCCCATGCCGCATCCTTGCCGGCAAGCGAGGGCGCGAACTTCTCGAAGCCCACCGTGTAGCGGGCGAGGAAGTCGCGGTCGTGCAGGTTCTCGGCCATCAGCGTGTGGCAGAGGGCGAGGATCAGGGCGGTATCGGTGTTGGGCCGGATCGCCAGCCACTCGACGGCGCCACCGGTGTCGAGATCGTCGGCGGTCGGCGTCACGTTGACGAAGCGCACGCCCTTGGCGCGCATGCCGTAGAGGCCGCCCTTGACGTGATGCCTGGTGGCGCCACCGGCATTGATCTGGCTGTTCTTGTGCGGCACGCCGCCGAAACAGACGAAGAGCTTGCAGTGCTCGGCCATCACGTCCCACGGCGTGTGCATGGACATCAACTCGTCCATCGGCGCCACGATGTGCGGCATCAGCACGCGCGCCGCACCCAGGCTGTAGGAATCCTGGTGCCGCACATAGCCGCCGACCGAGTTCAGGAAGCGATGGACCTGGCTCTGCGCATGATGGAAGCGCCCCGCGCTCGACCAGCCATAGGAGCCGCCGAAGATCGAGCGGTTCGAGTGCTTGTCCTTGACGCGCCTCAGTTCCCCGGCGACGAGATCGAGCGCCTCGTTCCATTCGACCTCGACGAAGGCCTCCTGGCCGCGCTTCTCTGGGTTCGCGCCCGGGCCTTTGTCGAGCCAGCTCTTGCGCACCGCCGGACGGCGCACACGCAGCCGCGTCACCTCGTCGGACAGCATGTGCAGGCCGATCGGCGAGGGATCGGGATCCTTGGAGAAGGGGTGCAGGCGCGTGGCCTTGCCGTTTTCGTCGTACTCGACCTCGTAGACGCCCCAGTGGGCGGCGGTGAGGGTGCGCTGATGGGTCATCGGGGTACTCACGCTGACTTGGCGATGGACAGGAAACGATCGACGTCGGCCGGATCGGTGTCGAAGGCGGTGACGAGCCGGAAGGCGCGCTCGCCGGGTCGGTCCGATGGCCAGGGGTGGTACTTGGCGCCGCCATCCTGCAGGGCGTCGTGCATGTGCGCCGGCATGACGACGAAGATCTCGTTGGCGTCGACCGGGTACATGAGCTGCGTGCCCTTGAGCGGTGTCAGGCCCGCCACCAGCCGGCGTGCCATGGCGTTGGCGTGGCGGGCATTGTCTAGCCACAGGCCTTCGGTCAGGTAGGCGTCGAGCTGGGCCGACACCAGGCGCATCTTGGACAGCAGATGGCCGCCGCGCTTGCTGCGATAGGCGAAGTCGCGCGCCAGCTCGGCATTGAAGAAGACCACGGCTTCGGCCGCCATCACGCCGTTCTTGGTGGCGCCGAAGCTCAGCACGTCGACCCCCGCCTTCCACGAGAGCTCGGCCGGCGAGCAGCCGACATAGGCCAGCGCATTGGCGAAGCGCGCGCCGTCCATGTGCAGCTTGAGCCCATGGCGATGCGTCGAGGTGGCGATCGCGGCGATCTCCTCGGGCGCATAGACGGTGCCGCATTCGGTCGCCTGGGTGACGCTGACCGCGGCGGGCTGCGAGAAATGCGGCACGCCATAGACCGGCTGTGCAAGCGCCTGAGCGAGCTTCACCGGATCGATCTTGCCTTCCGCGCCATCGATGCGGAACAGCCGCGCGCCCGCGGTATAGAATTCCGGCGCACCGGTCTCCTCGGCAGCGATGTGTGCGCTGGGATGGCAGAAGATCGCGCCCCATGGCGGCGTGCAGCAGGCGAGCGCCAGGCTGTTGGCGGCGGTGCCGGTGACGACCGGGAAGGCCACCAGGTCGGGCTTGTCGAACAGCTCGCGCAGGCGGCGCTCGACGCGTTGCGTCCAGTCGTCTGCGCCGTAGGAGAAGGCACTGCCGCTGGTGAAGGCGCGGCTCACCGCTTCGATGACCGACGGATGGGCGCCGACCTCGTTGTCGCTACGGAAGTTCATGATTTTTCCTCTGGCCGCCGAGTCACGGCCTCGAGGCGGTTGCCGTCGGGGTCACGCACGAAGGCGGCGTAGTAGTCGGGACTGTAGATTTCACGGAGGCCGGGCGGGCCGTCGTCGCTGCCGCCGTTGACCAGCGCCGCAGCATGGAAGGCGCGCACCGCCGCGCGGCTCGGGGCCCGGAAGCACCAATGGCGGTTGTCAGGCACGACGTTGTCGCTGAGATAGATCGAGAAATAGCAGGGAGCGCCCTCGACACGCAGCCGCTCGCCATAGCCGATCGCGCGTTCGCGCCGATTGACCCGCGGCACGCCGAGCGGCGCCAGTATGGCGTCGTAGAAGGTCTGGGCGCGGTCGAGGTCGGTCGCGGTGATCGACAGGTGGTCGAACATCTAGCAACCCACCGGGCTCTCATGCTCTTCCGGACCGCGCGCTTCCAGCGCGCTC
>JAEZHS010000367.1 GCA_023436825.1 Pseudomonadota bacterium
CCTGATCGTGGCGCCGCTGATCGAGTTGCAGCACCTCGCACGCCAGATCAAGTCATACGACGACGAGGCCGAGCGGCAGGGCGCCGGACCGCTGCCGCATGCGCTGATGCGCGAGGTCCTGGTCGGCGACTCCGCGGCCGACGCGATCAGGCGGCACAAGCCTTACATCGATCACGTCTACCGCGTGCAGTACGCGCCCGAGCGGACCGGCCAGACCTACATCGATCCGGCGACCGGCGAGCGCAAGCCGCTCACCGGCGACAATCCGCTTTATCTCTCGGAAGCGTTCATGCAGGACCGCTGGTTCCTCGGTACACCCGCCGAGATCGCCGACAAGATGATCGAATGGCTGCCGCGCTACTCGCTGACGCATTTCATCTTCCAGGGCCGCCAGCCCGGCATGACCTTGCGTCATGCCGTCGACAGCCTCGAGGCGCTGGCGAAGGGAGTACTGCCCGTCGTGCGCGCGGCTCTTGCCGGCGGCCCGGAAGGCCGGCCGGGCGCGATGGGCATCGGATGAACGTACAAAGAGCGGAGCCCGCCAGGAGGCGAGCGCCGGCTCAATATAACTTAAGTTCCCAGACAAATCAACTCCGGTTTTTAGTTTTTGCGCCCCATAAGGGGCCAAAGAGCGCAAAAACTATCCGGCAATGACGAGAATCAGCTGATCGGGTCGAGGACGACGACGGGGATCTCCCGGTCGGGCACCTTTGCCTGGTATTCGTTGTAGGGCGGCCAGAATTCGTTGGCCTGTTTCCACAGTCGCGCGCGCTCCTCGCCGCTGGCGGTGCGGGCGCGCACCTTGATCTTGTCGGTGGCGACCGGGATCTCGACCTCGGGGTTGGCGAGGATGTTCTTGTACCAGCCGGGATGATCCGGCGCGCCGCCCTTGGAAGCGACGATGAAGTAGCTGTTGCCCGACTTGCCGTAGAACAATGGGAAAATGTACTTCTCGCCCGACTTGCGCCCCTTCGTCGTGAGCAGCAGCGACGGCACGGTGAGCTCGCCGTGGTTGGGCGGCGTCACGGTGTACATGTGCCCCTGCTTGCCGCCGCTCGACAAATAGAGGTTGGTGTGGTCGACCATCCACTTCGGCATGTTGGGCGCGAGCTTGGCTTCGGTCATGGTGACTCCTCAGAAATTGAGTTTCAGGCCCGGCGTCGGCCACTGCATGGTGGCGAGCTGGCCCTTGTCCGATAGCGTTATATAGGCAGTCCGCCTGTCGGTTCCACCGAAGCAGATGTTGGTCGGATAGACGTCGGGCATCTTGACCTCGCGCACCACCGCGCCGGCCGGCGAGAACTCGGTGATCTTGCCCGTGGTCAGGGTCGCCACGCAGATGTTTCCGTTCTCCAGCACCGCCATGCTGTCGAAGCGCGCCGGGCCGGTGACGCCGCCGATGACGCGGCCGCTGTGATGAGCGAACGGTGCCGGCTTTTTAAGCACGCCCGGCCCCTCGATATCGAACGCCCACAGCCAGGCGCCCTCGGTGTCGGCGACATAGAGCACCTTGCCATCGGGCGACAGCGCGCAGCCGTTGGGGCTGACGATGGGATAGGCGATGCAGGTGATCTTCGAGCCGTCGGGCTGCGCGTAGTAGAGGCCGCCGTGGTCGCGATGGCGGGCGAAGCGCTTGCCGAGGTCGGTGAAGTAGAAGCCGCCCGCCGTGTCGAACACCAGGTCGTTGGGCGCCGAGAGCTTGTGGCCGTCGCACTCGGTGTAAAGCGTCGTCGCCTCGCCCGTTTTCGAATCGAGCCGCTGGATCGAGCCGCCCTTGTAGCCGGTGTGGGCGCCCTGGCTCATCGATGTGCCTTCGACGTAGCGGGCGCCGCCGTTGTTGCAGAGATAGAGCGCGCCGTCCGGCCCGATCGCGAGTCCGTTCGGGCCGCCGCCGCATTCGGAGAAGACCGACGACTTGCCGTCGGGCGTGACGCGCGAGCAGCGGCCGTTGCGGATCTCCGTCAGGATCACCGATCCGTCGGGCATGACGACGGGGCCTTCGGGAAAGCCGAAACCACTCGCCAGGATTTTCACGTCGCTCATGTTGGCACTCCTACCAAACGTCATCCCGACCGGAGCCTCGCGCAGCGAGGCGGAGCGGAGGGACCTGATCTTGTTGCTGCATCGACAAGAACAGGTCCCTCGACTGCGCCGCCCTGCGGGCGGCTCCGCTCGGGATGACGGGGAAATTTTGTACGATCACGCCGCCGCTTGCTCGGCCTTCGCCGGCTGCCAGGACTTCACGACCGGGAGCACTTCCTTGGCAAACAGCTTCAGCCCGCGCTCCGACACTTCGTAGGGCGTGCCGCCGAAGCGGAACGCGACGTTCATCTCGAAGTCACCGATGACTTGGCGCCGCGCCTCGAGGCCGCGCAGGATCTTGTCGGGCGGCCCCCAGCTCGCCGCCTGCATGAAGCCGTTCACCGCGCCTTCCAGGCCGCCCTTGCGGGCGATCTCGGCCTTCTGCTGGTAGGCGTCGTAGCCCTTCACCGTCTTGAAGTGCTCGCCCAGGAACTCGTAGTGATAGAAGTTGCTCTCGACGAACTTGCCCTGGTACCGGCGCGCCTCGTCCTCGATGTCGGCATTGGTGCCGCACACGCAGAACTCGGTGAGCATCACCGTGGGCGGCTCGGTGCCGTGATACTTGCGATGCAGGGTGCGGCCGTGCTCGATCTGAGGCAGGCGCATCTCCCACGGCCGGTCGGCGAACATCACGATATGGGCGCCGAGCTTGGCGGCTGAATCGACCGAATCCTCGCTCGACGCCACGGCGTAGATGCGACCGTCGAAGGAGTGCTGCGGCCGCGGCCGGATCTCGATGCGCGGCTGCTTGTAGTACTTGCCATCGCCTTCCATGAAGCCGGTCTTGAGCGCGTCGATGATCATCGGCGCCGCCTCGTCGAAACGGCCGCGCGATTCGTCCATGCTCAGTCGGAAGGCCGCGAACTCGCGCCGCGCCAGGCCGCGCCCCAGCCCGAGCCGCAGCCGGCCCTTGCTCAGCATGTCGAGCACGGCGGCATTCTCGGTTACGCGCAGCGGATCGTGCCAGGGCAGGATGACGGCCGCGGTGCCGACATCGATGTTCGGGCAGAGCGCGGTGAGATGCGTCATCAGCGCGAGGTTGTCGGGCACGAACGAGTAGTCGTTGAAGTGATGCTCGGCCGACCACAGGCAGTCGAAGCCCAAGTCGGCGGCGAGGCGCGCCAGCCGGATCTCCTCGTTCCACACGCGGTCGTCGGGGCAGTCGTCCCAGCCGTAGCTGGCGAAGACCATCATCATGCCGACATCCATGAGGCGTCCTCCGTTGTCGTGAGTTCTCCTCAGTGTGCCACAAAAAGCGGCGTCGTCATGCTCGCCAGCAGGGTGCGGCTGACGCCGCCCAGCACCATCTGGCGCAGCCGCGAATGGCCGTAGAGGCCCATCACGATCAAGTCAGCCCGATTGTCCGCAGCGCGAGACAGGATCACGTCGCCGACATCGGTATCGGAGGCGATATCGTGCTGCACGGTGGCCTTGATGCCGTGTCGCTCCAGCCACGTCGTCACCTCGGCCGCCGGATCGCCTTCCGGCGCCGTGCGGTCGACGATCAGCACGATGACCTTCTCGGCCTTGGTCAGGAACGGCAGGGCATCGGCCGCGGCGCGCGCGCTTTCGCGCGTGGGCTTCCAGCACAGCATCACCGTCTTGCCGGGCGGATCGGCGGTGCCGACATGCGGCACGACGATCGCCGGCCTGCCGCTCGCCAGCACGACGGCCTCGGGCCTCGCCGGCACGGCGCGGGTCGCGGAGTCGGGATCGGTCTGGCCGAGCACCAGCAGGTCGGCCTGGCGCGACAGGTTCGCCAGCTGCTCCTGGGCGTAGCCTTCGACGACGCGCCATTCGGACGACCACCGCGAGCCCTTGATGGCGGACTCGAAGGCCTTCGCGGCGGCGGCCTCCTCCGCCTTGGCGGCCTGCTCGAAGGCGTCGAGCAGGCTTTCCATCGGAACCGTGCCGTCGGCGAAGACCGGCGGCAAGACCGGCGCCCGCACATGCACGCCGATCAGGTGTGCGCCAAAGCGAGCGGCCAGTTCCACCGCGACCGCCAGCCTGTGGCCGACCTTGGGGCTGGCGTCGCAGTCGACGAGGATCGTCTTGTACGTCATGGGCCGCCTCCTTCAGGCGGCCTCGCGCCGGCAGAGGCACGAGGCCCGGATGGGAACTTCGGTGCGCGCCTGCGCGAGCTCGAGCCGGGCCTTGATCAGCGGCGCCTCGATCGTGTCGCCGCGCCGCGTCAGGCATTCGTGCAGGCCGTGCAGGCTCCACACGTTCTCGGGATGCTGGTAGGCGCGGGCGAGCTTGCCGTCGTAGCCCAGGTCCGAGCGGTAGACCGCCTCGGCCTCCGCGAGATGGCCCTGCTCCAGCAGCAGCGCGCCCAGCGCATGCCGCGGCGGCTGCATCCAGCCCCACGGCTCGTCGTAGGGCAGCGCATCGGAAAGCTCGACGGCGCGGCGCAGATGGGCGAAGGCGAGGTCGAAGCTGCCGCGGCGATACTCCAGCTCGCCGCTCAGCATCTCCGCGGCGATGTCCAGAAGGTCCTCGACGGTGTTGTTGTGCACCAGGCGCGTGTCGGGCACGCGGGCCTTGGCCGCGCGGAAGGCCTCGCGCGCCTTCTCGGCCTCGGCGATCTCGCCCAGCACCGAATGGGCGACGCCCTTGGCGTAGAGCATCATCGCCACGGTCGAGCAGTAGAGGTCGCGGTCCTCGGGCAGCGGCTGGGCGATGATCTCGCGCCACTTGCCGAAGCGGATCAGCACGTGCTGCTTCATCGAGAAGAACGCCTCGATGAAGTCGGCCATCCGCGGCGAGGGAATGCGCAGCACCGCCTCGGGCGTGGTGTCTATCAACTCCTGCGCCGCCTCGATCGCCGGCGTGTAC
>JAEZHS010000368.1 GCA_023436825.1 Pseudomonadota bacterium
AGTTCCACATGGCCCATGCCAGCTACGACACCGCCCAGAAGCGGCTGCTCGAGAAGGAGCCGGGCATGACCGTGGTGATCGGCCAGTGCCGGCCCGATTCGCGCGGCTCGATCCACATCAAGTCGGCAACGCCCGGCGGGGAGCCGGCCATCCGGCCGAATTTCCTGACGACCCAGATCGACCGCGATGCCGTGGTCGCGGGCATGCAGATCGCCCGCAAGATCGTCTCGCATCCGTCGATGGAGAAGTACATCGCCTTCGAGAACAAGCCGGGCAAGGACGTGAACAGCTACGACGAATGGCTCGATTTTGCCCGCGCGACCGGCCAGACGACCTACCATGTCTGCGGCACCTGCAAGATGGGCAGCGACCCCATGGCGGTGGTCGACGACCGGCTGCGGGTCCACGGCATCGCCGGCCTGCGGGTGATCGACGCCTCGATCATGCCGACCGTGCCTTCGGGCAACACCAACGCCCCCACGATCATGGTGGCGGAGAAGGGGGCGGATATGATCAAAGAGGATGCCAAGGCGGGGCTCAAGGCCGCCGCTTAACCTGGGGAGATCGCGGTGAAACCGTTGACGTCGATTCTTGCCGCCGTGGCGCTGGCGGCCGGCCTGGCGGCCTGCAACGGCGGCTCCAATCCGCTGTCGCTGTCCTACCAGCCCGAGAGCAAGGAAAACCTGCTGGCCGATTCGGGCTTCAAGAAGCTGTCGCTCAACACGCCGGCCAAGGTCGCGGCCTTCAAGAAGATGCCGCCGCACCGCATTTCCCAGACCACCTTCAAGGGCAAGAAGGTCTGGGTCTATCCCGACCAGAATGTCTGCGGCTGTCTCTATATCGGCGGCCAGACGGCCTACAACACCTTCATCAAGAAGGGCCGGGCGCAGATGATCGATAGCCGCGTCAATCAGATGTACAATCAGGACGCCGACGATCCCTACAATCCCACGGCCGAGATGGCGCAGCTCGACTGGGGCGACGCCTGGGACGCCTCCGACGCGTACGATCTGTATCTGAACTGAGGAAGCATTCCCTGCACTACGACCGGGACGGCGCGCAGCTTCATGCCGCCGCCGTCAACGCGGTAACGTTGCGGGGAATAACGGGAGCTCTGGAGGGGCAGCCGATTGATCAGGCCGGGATAAGGCTGTTCGGTGTTGCCGAACTGAGACCTTTCCTGGACTGTGATGGACCCGTCGGCGCCGTGGCGGCTTCGGTCCTGCACGATGCCTGTCGTCCGGTTCGAGCCATCCTTTTTGACAAGACACCGAGTACCAATTGGGCTCTTGGTTGGCATCAGGACCGGGCGATCGCGGTAGTGGAACGGATTGAGGTTGAAGGCTTCGGCCCCTGGACACGCAAGCACCGAGCACTTCACGTCGCTCCGCCGTTCGAGGTGCTGGCGCGCATGGTCACCCTGCGCCTGCACCTCGACGACGTCCCGGCTGACAATGCTCCTTTGCTGGTTGCCCCTGGATCGCATCGTCTCGGCCGCGTCGCCGAAGCCGCCGAAGCCGACGTAGCTGCCGTCATTCAACGGTGCGGTGTAGCCACCTGCACCGCCGTAGCGGGCGACATCTGGCTCTATGCCAGGCCGATCCTGCACGCATCTGAAGCGGCGACGAAGGCGGGTCGTCGGCGCGTGCTGCAGGTGGACTACGCCGCTTGCGATCTGCCGGGTGGCCTCAGGTGGCTCGGCCTCTGAAGGTCAAGGATCTCCGGCTTGCGGAGCCGCCGCTCTATGTGTACAAATTTATGACACAATACACATCGATGATACGACGATGAGAACCAACATCGACATCGACGACGAGTTGCTGGCGCGTGCCATGGCCACGACAGGCCTGACGACCAAGCGGGCTACCGTAGAGGAAGGCTTGCGTTTGCTGGTGCGTATCAGCAAGCAGGCCAAGGCGTTGGCGGATATCAAAGGACTTGGCTGGCAGGGTGACCTTGATCAGATGCGTCGAGGCCGTCAGCCAGGCACGAGATGATCCTGGTCGACAGCTCGGTCTGGATCGCCCACCTGCGCGGAAAGGCGACACCGGCGACGACAAGGCTTGAAGCGGCCGCTGAACGGGAGCCTTTGCTGGTCGGCGATCTTATCCTGCTGGAAGTCCTGCAAGGTGCCAGGGACGATGTCCAGGCAGCGCGAATTGAACGCGCGTTGCGCGAGTACGCGATCGTATCGTTGCTCGATGGTCGCCTGGCTGCTCAGGCTGCACGAAACTATCGCCGTCTTCGGGACCTCGGCATCACGGTCCGCAAGACTGCCGACATCATCATCGGCACCTTCTGCATTGAGCACAGCCACTCATTGCTGCATGAGGACCGTGACTTCGAGCCGATGGAGAGGCATCTCGGTCTCAAGGCAGCTTGAGACGCGCCACCGGAGTGGCGCGCTCCCGGCAAAGACATCAGCCGCCGAGCAGCGCCGGCGCGGCCTTCACTTCCTGGCGCTCGACCTTCTTCACGATCTCGGTCAGCTTGGCATGCGTCGGCGCGGGCACGCCGATGTAGTTGCCGCGCTCGGCGATGTAGCCGTTCATGAACTCGATCTCGGTGCGGCGGCCCTTGCGGATGTCCTGGGCCATCGACGGGCGCTGGATGTCGGCGCGCGGATTGGGGTTGGTGTTCGAGCCCGGCCGCATGATCGTCTCGATTTCGTCGAGCGCCGCCTTGTCGCCCTCGGAAGCCTTGGCCAGCGTCTCGGGCTCCAGCTTGCCGATCTTCTCGATGTGATAGCCCAGCGCCTGGCCGACACGGACGGCCTCGCCGCCGAGCTTGATCGAGAAGCGGCGGATGGCGTCATTGCGGTCGCAATCGCTGCCGGTGAGGCCGGTGGCGGCCGATACACCGTTCTTCATGCCGTTCTGGCAGAGCTTGGACCAGCGCTCGCCCCACAGGTTGGTCGTGGTCTTGGCGCTGTCGATGCGGCCCACCATGTCGCGCAGTTCCTCGACGCGGCCGGTGATGCGGCCATGCACCTCGCCGACACGGAACACCGTGTGCTTGTCGCCGCCCTTGGCGACGGTGCGGCGGATGCGGGCGGGCTCGAACATGTCGACCGAGATCAGCGAGGCCACCATGCCCACGGTCTTGCCCCAGCCGACCACGCCCGCGATGCGCTCCTCGTTGAGGCAGTTCTGCAGCGACACGACATAGCCGTCGGGTGCCAGGTACTGCTTGATCAGCGCCGTCGCCCATTCGGTGTCGTAGGACTTCATCGAGACGAAGGCGATGTCGATCGGCTTCTGGCGCGACAGGTCCTGCATCTCGGTGAGATGCATGGTCTTGGCGTTCTTGACCGTGATCTTCTCTTCCGGCGTGACGCCGTCGAGCTCCAGCCCGTTCTTGCGGATGGTCTCGATGTTCTCCGGCCAGAAATCGATCAGGGTGACGTCCTCGCCCGTATGCGCGAGCCAGCCGCCGACATAACCACCCAACGCACCGACGCCGACGACCGCGATTCGCTTGCCCATGATGTCCTCCTCAAGCTGCCGGCAGCCGGGCGAGGAATGCCTCGACGGCCTGATTGAAAAGCGCGGGCTGATGCAGGTTGGCCGCATGGCCCGCGTCGGCGACCACCACCTTGATCGCCTGCTTGATCTTGGCCGCCATGTAGTCGGTGGCAGCCAGGAAGTTGGTGTCGTTGGCGCCGACCAGCACCAGCGTCGGCACAGCGACCTTGTCGAGTGACTGGATCACTCGGTCGTTCTCCTGGGCCAGCATGCCGCGCGCGGCGCGGGCGAGCCCGCTGGCGTCGCGATGGCGCGTCAGCTTGACCTCGTCGCTGGAATTGAGGGCCGTCAGGCCCTTGGCTTCCAGGTTGGCGGCGCGCTGATGTGCCGTCTTGTTCCATTTGGCCCGCGCCTCGTCCTTCTTGAAGCCTGGGCCGGTGTCGAACAGCATCAGCGCGCGCACCCGGTCGGGATGGCTGGCCGTGAAGGCGAGCGACATGTAGCCGCCCAATGACAGGCCGCCGATGATCGCGGTCTTGGCCCCGACCTCGTCGAGCAGCGCCTTCATGTCGCCCACGGTCAGCGCTTCTGAATAGAGGCTCTGGTCGGTCGGGTAGTCCGATTCGCCGTGGCCGCGCATGTCCCAGACGACGACCTGGTAGCGGTCCTTCAGGGCCGCGATCTGGCCGTCCCACATCCGCGCCGTCGAGCTGTAGCCGTGGCTCAGCAGGATCGTCGGTCCGCTGCCATGGACCTCGTAATGGATCTTCACGCCGTCGCGGTCGAGCTTGGCCATGTCTTCCCCCTATGGTGCGATGCGCGGTTCGCGGCGTGCCCGCTCGAGATAGCGTTCGGCGTCCTCGGCCAGCAGCAAGCGCTCCTTGGCGAGCGCCGTTACCACCGCCTTCACCTTGGCGACGTAGTCCGCGCCGCTGGCATAGCGTTCGGCGATCGAGGGTCGCGGATCACCCGATGCCTCGCGCGCCGCCTTGTCGACCGGGAAGAGCAGGCAGCTCCCGTCGCGATCGGCCAGTTCGCCGGCCGGATACGGCGGCTTGTACTCGTTCCAGCCGGAGTAGGTCGCGAGCGGCACGGCGATATCGGGCAGGCGGATGCCGGCCGCCTCGTTGCCGTCGCTGTCGACCTTGCAGACCAGCGTGCGATAGGCGTCCTCGGACATCTCGGGGCTCACCCAGTCGACCGGCGGCGTGACCCGGTTGGTAACCTTCGCCACGGCGGCGCCCGGTATGGCCGGGAAGCCGGTCTTGTCGGGCTCGACCAGGGTGCCCGCCGCCAAGGTCGGCACGCGGCTGGGCGGCGGCTCCTTGCCCGTGACGACCCATTCGTCGAGCGCCAACAGCAGGGCGCGCACCGCCGGCATGGGATTGTGTGGATTGCGCGGGTTGACGTTGGGTCCGGGGTCGGTGGTGGCGCCGGCGCGGCCGCCATGCTGAGTCCCGGCGATCATGTAGACGCGGCTGTTCTCGGGCAGCGTCACGTCCTGCTTGCCGAGTGGATCGGTGTGCAGCAGCGACGCGCCCTTCTGCCAGTACTCGGTCGAGGTGTTGGTTTCGATCAGCTTGGGATCGCTGCCGTCGCCGCGGAACAGCGAACCCTTCTGCTCGGTCAACGGATCGGAAGTTTCCGCTGTCGAAAAAGGGAACGCGTTCTCCGGGAACTCGTGATCCTCGTGCTGCGTGCTGGTGCGCGCCGGCTGGCCGAATGCCGTGTTGAAGAAGATGCGGCCGATGCCGGCGATGTGGGCGTGGATGCCGTCGAAGACCCTGCGGCCCTGCTCGTCGCGATTGAAGCCGGCGGATATGTGGTGGCGCAGATACCGGCCCGCCTGCGAGAAACCGATGGCCAGCGCATGGCTGATCTTGCCGCCAGTGGCGGCGAGCGCCGCCGGCTCATGACGCAGCCAGCTCACGACATCGCGGGTCGCTGCGAACCCCAGGCCCTGCACCTTTGGGTTGGTCGCCTCGTAGTGGAATTCATAGAGCCAGCCCGGCTTGGGCTTGGCGCCGTCGGCGAGCTTGATCGACCGGACGTCGACGAAGGACCACTGGCTGCGCGGCACCTCGCGGCGCGCATCGCCGGCGCGCTCGCGCACGCTGAGCCGCGCCCATGCCTGGTCAATGGAGGTCGCCTCATAGGACAGCTTGAAGACATCCAGGTTGCCCACGCGCGTGCCGGAGACGAACTCCTCGCGCACCATCTCGACGATGGGCTTGCCCTTGTCGGTCGCGACCGGTGCCGTCAGCCCCAGCCCCATGTTGGCGCGCGGCGCATCGGGGTCCCAGCCCGACCACACGATGGTGTAGCCCCGGCGCATGGGAAAGCCGTTGCCGACATCGGCCAGGGTCTTGGGATCGTTCACGCCTTGCGGGCCGTCGGCGATGTTGCCGAACAGCATCTTGCGGCCGCGATTGTTCACTTCGTAGAGGATGCGGCCGTTGCCCTTGGCGGGGTCCTTGGGCCGCAGGATGAAGACGTCGGTGGCGTACCCGACCTTGCCGTTGGCGTTGGTCGGCGCCTTGTCGATCAGGGCGATGCCTGCGTTGCCCGGGTGCTTGGGGTCGACTTCGCCCTTGGCCTTGGCGATCACCCGCTCATAGGCGCCGACGTCGCCGAACGGCGCGCCATCGGCCAGCGGCTCGACTTTTTCGATATCGAACGAAACCAGCATCTAACGAAGAACCTCATGCTCTTCCGGACCCGGGGCGGGGGGGGGGCCGGGGGGGGGGGAT
>JAEZHS010000391.1 GCA_023436825.1 Pseudomonadota bacterium
AGCGCGCGGTCCGGAAGAGCATCAGATGACGCGCCAGTAAAATCATTCCGGCTCGATGCCGGCGGCTTTCGCCGTGTCGCGCCAGATGACGAGCTCCTCGCCGATGCGCTTGGCGAAGGCGTCGGGCGGTTCGCCGCCGGGCTCGCTCGCGAGGTCGCGGATCTTGCCCTGCATCTCGGACTCGGCCAGCACCGCCACGACGTCCTCCTGGATTCGCCGCGCGAGCTCGGCCGGCATCCTGCCCGGACCGAACATGGCGAACCATGCGGAACGATCGACACCCTGTACGCCGGCCTCGGCCATGGTCGGCACTTCGGACAGCACTTCCAGTCGCTTTTCGGTAGTGACCGCGAGCATCTTCAGCGTGCCGCTGCGATGGTGCGACATCACGGTGAGCGGACTGGTGAAGCCCACGGGAATATGGCCGCCGGCCAGCTCCTGCATCATCGGCGCCGCCCCCTTGTAGGCGACGTTTTCGATCTTCAGGCCGCTCTTCAACCGGAACAGCTCGCCGATCATGCGCGTGGTGTTCTCGGTGCTGCCGAACTGGTACTTGCCGGGATTGGCGCGCGCCGCGGCGAGGAACTTGTCCATGCTGTCGAAGCCGGCCTTGGGTGAGCCGACCAGGGCGATCGCGCCCTTGATCAAGATCGTGACCGGCGTGAAATCCTTCTCGGTGTCGTAGGGCAGCGTCTTGGTCGTGAAGGGATTGATGGTGTGGGCGCTGGTCGTTACCAGCAGCGTGTAGCCGTCGGCCGGCGCCTTGGCGACGATCTCACTGCCGAGGATGCCGCTGGCGCCGCCCTTGTTGTCGATGACGACGGTCTGCTTCCAGCGCTCGGCGAGCTTCGGGATGATCAAGCGCGCCACCAGATCCGTACCGCCGCCGGCCGGATAGGGCACCACGACACGCACCTGCTTCGACGGGAAATCCTGCGCCCGCAGCACCGCCGGCGCCGCGCTCCACGCCGCAGCCGCCGCCACGAATCCACGCCGTCCCAACCTCGCCATGTCTCCTCCCTTGCTTTTGTTGATGGCAAACTAGAGCCTCGCTGTCTCCGACACCAGCACCTCCAGGCGTGCGAGGGCTGCGGCATGCGCTCCCGTCCCAAGATCGGCATAGATGGCGGCGATACGGCCAGCGAAGTCCGACGGCTTGCGGGCAAAGCCGCCGACGGCTGCCACGGCACCCTTCTCGTTCAGAAGATAGACGCCGTTCACGGCGAAGAGCGTCTGGCAGAGACAGGCGACCGACCGGAAGACGCAGCCGGCCAGGTAGGAGACGTCGCCGCGATCGAGACTCTTGCGGGCATTGGCCAAGGCGAAGGCCGCCTCCCATTCGAAGCGCTTGCGCAACGCCGCCGCGAGCGCCGGAGGGTAGGGTGTCGTGCGGGCTTGCAGGGCGGCAAGCGATCCTGCCGGATCGTGCAGCGCCCGCGCGTGAGCGGCCTCGCCGACATGGATGGTGGACAGGAAGGCGTGCGGATGACCGGGCTGGTAGTGCGGCTCGACCCTGCCGGCGTGGGCGTCGTCGATTGCCGTCGTCACCCGCTCGAGGTCGCGATAGAGCAGGTCAACATGGACGCCGTCGACCAGCAGCCAGCCGCCACCGTCGATCCACGGTCCCCATCCGCCAAGAGGCGTGAGCTCGGCCTTGCTACCGCGGTCATCAAGTGACGCGACGACACGGCCCGCGGCGGCGATGTCGATCGGCCGGCGGCCACGATAGTACAACCCGATATCGTAGTCCGAGCCGGCGGTCGCGGTGCCGCGGGCGCGCGAACCGCCCAGCGCGATCGCCTCGATACCCGGCACCGGCGCCAGGGCCACGACCAGACGGCTGAGCAGGGCTTCGTCGTTTGCAACGGTCATGGCTTTGTTTAGCGCCAAAGGAACTGGAAAAGGTTGCTCCGGCGTCACACCATGCCGGAAATCCGAAGGAGCCAAAATGTTCGACCTGGTCATCAAGGACGCCGAGATCCACGACGGGGCTGGCAGCGCACCCGTGCGCGGCAACCTCGGGGTGACGGGCGGAAAGATCGCCGCCATCGGTGGCAAGCTCGGCGCGGCCAAGGAAACCGTGAAGGCCGACGGCCTCGCGCTCGCACCCGGCATCATCGACGGCCACACCCATTACGACGCCCAGATCACCTGGGATCCGTTCGTCGATCCCTCGCCGGCGCTCGGCGTCACGACGGCCGTGCTGGGCAACTGCGGCTTCACCATCGCGCCCTGCAAGCCGGCCGACCGCGACCTCACCATGCGCCACCTCACCCATGTCGAGGGCATGTCGCTCGATGCGCTACGCGCCGGCATCCGCTGGGAGTTCGAGAGCTTCCCGCAGTATCTCGACATGCTGCAAAGCCAGGGCGTCGGCCCCAACGTCGCCTGCTTCGCCGGCCATTCGGCCATCCGCACCTTCGTCATGGGCGCGGAGGCGACGGAGCGTACGGCAAGCGAAGACGAGATCGCCGCGATGACGGCGCTACTGCGCGAGGCCATGGCGGCGGGCGCGGTGGGCTTCGCCACCTCGACCGCCGAAGCGCACAACGGCGAAGGCGGCACCCCGATGCCGTCGCGGCTGGCCGACGATCGCGAGCTGCGGACGCTGGTGCGGACGATGGGCGAGAGCGGACGCGGCGTCTACATGCTGACCAAGGGATCCACGACCTCGATCCCGTACCTCGAGGAACTCGCCATCGAAGCCAGGCGGCCGGTGGTGATCGCCGCCCTCTTCCACTCCAACACCAACCCGACAGCCGCCTTCGCGACGCTCGACCAGATCAATGCCGCGCGCTCGCGCGGCCATCAACTCGTGGCGCAGACGTCGTGCTGCCCGCTCAGCATGGATTTCACCTTCAAGAGCCCGTACCTGTTCGAGAGCATGCAGTCGTGGAAGCCCGCCATGGCGGCGCACGACGGCGATGCGCTGAAGGCCGTCTATCGCGACAGGTCCTGGCGCGACGCGGTGCGTCGCGAACTGGACGCCTCGCGCGGCCGGCTGGTGTTCAACAGCGAATGGGACAAGCTGTTCGTCGTCGAGGTCGCCAGGCCCGAGAACCAGGCGCTGGAAGGCGCGACGCTGGCCGATCTGGCGAAGAAGGCCGGCAAGGATCCGCTCGACTGCATCCTCGACTTCGCCTTGTCCGAGAACCTCGACACGATGTTCGTGGCCCAGCTCCTGCACAACGACGAGAAAGCGGTGGGCCGCATCCTGGCCGATCCCAACACTCACATCTCGCTGTCGGATGCCGGCGCCCACCTCACCTTCTTCTGCGACGCCGGCTTCGGCCTGCACCTGATGGGCCATTGGAGCCGCGATCTCGGCGTGCTCGACCTGCCGGAGGCCGTGCACCGCCTGACTGGCCAGCCGGCCAAGCTGTTCGGCTTCAAGAACCGCGGACTGCTGCGCGAGGGCTATGCCGCCGACCTGATGCTGTTCGACCCCAAGACGGTGGCGCGCGGCCCCAAGCGGCGGGCGCACGACCTGCCGGCCGGCGCGGCGCGGCTCACCGCCTCGGCGGTTGGCCTGCACGGCGTCTGGATCAACGGCACCCACGTCGCCGACGACAAGGGCTTCTGCGCCGATCCAAAGGCACGGCCCGGCGAGGTGATCCGCGACTTCGCACCTTAGAGCGTTCCGCTAGCTCGCCTCAGACCGGTACCGCTCCGCCCATGGTCGTACGGTACATCTTGCGACGCAGCGGGAGGTCGTAGTCCTGGATCGCGCGATGCTGCACCGTGCAATTGTCCCACATCAGCAGGTCGCCCGGCCGCCAATGATGGCGGTAGATGAATTGCGGCTTCACGATGTGATCGGCGAGGGCACAGATCAGCACCTCGGCGTCTTCTGCGGCGATTCCCTCGATGCCGGTACAGTCGTCACGCATGACGTAGAGGCATTTGCGACCGGTCTTCGGATGGGTGCGCACGATAGGGTGCCGCACCGGCGGGTTGCGCTCGATCTCTTCCCGGCTCGGCGGAAAGGAGCGCTTGCGTCCCGTAAAGTCAAAGACGGCGTGGCGGCCATCGATGTGGCGGCGCATGCTCTCGGGCAGCGCATCCCACGCCGCCGCCGCACTGGCGAATTCGGTGTCGCCGAGCGGCAGGCCGTGAAGCTCCGGCGTCTCGATCGCATAGAGGATCGTCCCGCGCGGCGGCCGCGCGGTGTAGCACATATCGCTGTGCCAGTTCTCGCCCGCGCGTCGGACGCCGATCGGCTTTCCGTCTTCGGTGATGTTGGACACGACGACGATTTCCGGGCAGCCCGGCACGCTCCAACGCTCGCCAAAAATGTTGAGCTCGATCTCGCCAAAGCGGCGCGTGAAGGCGACGTGCTGCTCGGGCGTAATCCGCTGATCACGAAAGAAGAGCACGCCATATTCATCATAGGCCTGTTCGATCACGGCGAAGGTCGCGTCGTCCATCGGTTGCGACAGATCAACGCCACGCACTTCTGCGGCCAGGGCGGCACCGGTCGGAATGATCTCCAGGTTCATCGGCATTGCTCTGGGGCTTCGCGGAACACTAACCCGTAAGTGCCGTCTCGACGACTCCGTTTTCGGTCCAGCGGTCCTGGTTCCCCGAGCCGGCCTGGAAGCAGAACGCTCTATGGTGGCCATGAGGGAGATTCGTTCGCGCGCCTTCAGCAGCGGCGGTAGGCTCGAGCCATGTCCAAGCCTCGCCTGCCCGCCTTCGATCCGGCCGACATCGCCGAAAGCAACGCCACCAGCTATCCGGCGGTCTTCCGCGCCGACAACAGCCAACGCTGGAACCGCCGGCTCGGCGATCATGTCGGGCTGAAAAACTTCGGCGTGAACCTGACCCGCATCGTCCCCGGCGGCCAGTCCTCGGCGCGACATGCGCACAGCAAGCAGGACGAGTTCATCTGGGTAATGTCCGGCGAGATCGTGCTGGAGACCAACGAGGGCGCACAGACCCTGCAGGCCGGCATGTGCGCCGGCTTCCCGGCCGGCTGCGGCAACGCCCATCGCTTCGTCAACCGCGCCAATGTCGATGCGACGCTCCTGGTGATCGGCGATCGCACGCCGTTCGACGAGATCGACTATCCCGACATCGACAACCGCGCCACGGCCGGCGCCGACGGCAAGTACGTCCACACGCGCAAGGACGGCACGCCGCACGATAGTTGATGGCCCAAGGGCCCTCGCTGTGCTTGGGGTGACAGGCTTCAGGGCCAACTCCTGACCGCTTCGGCAGCGCCGCCCAGGGTCCGATCGAGCTCGTTCTGGCCGCCGCCCTTGCCCAGTCGGGGCGTCACGTGCACGACCATGTTGGTGTCGATGGCGCCCTGGCGCACGGCGAAGGCCGAGTAGGAGGCGCTCAAGTTGCCGTCGTAGGCGCCGCGCAGGTCGTAGGTCCAGGCGCCCCAGTGCCAGAAGTTGCCGCCCCCTGTCGGCGTGGGCCGCACGAAGGTCCCCAGCCCGTAGTGCACCCCGCCATTGCCGACGCGCTTGCCCTCGGGCGACATCATCCAGGCGCGCGCCTGCGGGCCGATCGCCGGATTGCCCGGGGCGAAGGCCTGGTAGAAGCGGCCGTAGTCGGCGGTCGGCATGCGCCAGCCGCCGTAGCTCGACATCATGCGCCAGGCCGGGTTGAGCTCGGCCCCGCGCGCGCCCAGCGGCAGCAGCACCGTCTCGCGGCAGTAGCTCTCGTAGTCCCGTCCGCTCGCCTCCTCGATCACGGCGCCGAGGATCAGGTAGCCGGCATTCGAGTAGACGTAGCGCGTGCCCGGCTCGGCGGCGAGGCGATGCCGGAAGATCCAGCCGAGCTGCACGTCGAACGCCGTGCGCCGCGCGGTGTGCGTGCGCAGATAGTCGGCAAGCGGTGCGTTGGCGACATCCTGCTTGGCGATGCCGGCACGATGGACCAGCAGCTGGCTGATCGTCACCACCGACAGCCGCGGGTCGACGGGCTGCCCGACCCGTGCCATCGTCCGGGCGAGCGCCTGTGACAGCGGCGTGTCGAAAGACAGCCGGCCGCGCTCGATCAGGCCGGCGATGCACACGGCGGTGACCGCCTTCGACAGGCTGGCCACGGGAACCGGCGTGCCCACAGCCTCCCTGCCCATCGCCGCCTCACGAACGGCACGGCCGCCATGCACGACCGCAAGCCCTCCTGTGCTTCGACCGTATTTTGTCATCCAGCGATGCCACGCCTGCTCGATGCCATCCACGGTCTGCGCCTGTGCCCGATCGGCGACGGCCGCGAGCAGAGCGAGGGCCAGGATGACAAGGGAGGACCGAAACGCACGCATGACAGGTCAGCTGCGGCCACATTTGCCACAGTATGGCGAGCGATGCGACTGCGGCTCGCCGCCCCTATCCTCCCCCATGTGACGGGGGAGGAGACATGAGGGAGAGTCGGGTGTAGCCGTTGGCGGCGCATGCTAGAACGCCGCTGAATTCCAGCGGAGGAAAGCATCATGGTCGCCGAGATCGGCCACTACATCGACAACAAGCGCGTGGCGGGCAAGAGCGGCCGCGCCGGCGACGTCACCAACCCGGCGACGGGCGAAGTGACGGGCAAGGTCGCCTTCGCCTCGGAAGCGGAAATCGATGCCGCGGTGCAGCTCGCCAGGAAGGCGCAGCTCGCCTGGGCGGCGATGCCGCCGCTGCGCCGCCAGCGCGTCATGTTCAACCTCAAGAGCCTGATGGAGAAGCGCCTCGACGACCTGGCGCGCCTGATGTCGCTCGAGCACGGCAAGACATTCGACGACGCCAGGGGCGAGGTCGGCCGCGGCCTGGAGGTCGTCGAGTTCGCCTGCGGCATCGCCCATCATATGCGCGGCGACTTCACCGAGCAGGTCGCGACCGACATGGATACCTGGTCGATCCGCCAGCCGCTCGGCGTCGTGGCCGGCATCACGCCGTTCAACTTCCCGATCATGATCCCGTGCTGGATGGGCGCCATGGCGGTGGCCTGCGGCAACGCCTTCATCCTGAAGCCGTC
>JAEZHS010000468.1 GCA_023436825.1 Pseudomonadota bacterium
GTATTCCGCGACGCCGGCTTCGAATGGCGCGAGCAGCCCGGCTGCTCGATGTGTGTCGGCATGAACAGCGACACCGGCAAGCCGGGCCAGCGCATCGCCTCGACCTCCAACCGCAACTTCGTCGGCCGCCAGGGCCCCGGCGTGCGCACCCATCTCGTCAGTCCGGCGATGGCCGCGGCCGCCGCAGTCTCCGGCCGCTTCACCGACGTCCGCCGCTTGCTCGGCTAGGAGACGCGCCATGGAACCCTTCACCACCCTCGAGGCGCCGGCGCTCCCGGTCGACCAGCCCAATGTCGATACCGACCAGATCATCCCGGCGCGCTTCCTCGGCCGGCCGCGACCGGATCAGGCGAAGCACCTGTTCAACGACCTGCGCTACGACTCGGGCGGCAAGCCGCGGCCCGAATTCATCATGAACCGGCCAGGCTACGACGGCGCACGCATCGTCGTCGCCGAGCGCAACTTCGCCTGCGGCTCCTCGCGCGAGACCGCGGTGACGGTGATGGTCGACAACGGGCTCAAGGCGTTCATCGCGCCTTCCTTCGGCGACATCTTCTTCAACAACTGCTTCCAGAACGGCGCGCTGCCGATTCGCCTCGATACCGCGCGGGTCGCCGAGCTGCGCGCGCAGCTGCATGCCCGGCCGGGTGCCACGATCGCCATCGACCTCGCCAAGCAGACGGTGACGGGCCCCGACGGCAAGACGGACCGCTTCGAGATCGATTCCTTCCGCAAGGACTGCCTGCTGAAGGGCGTCGACGAGGTGAACCTGACGCTGGGCTACGAGTCGGATATCGCTGCCTTCGAGGCGCGGCAGCACAAGGAAATGGGCTGGCTCGACGGGCGACGGTAGGAATTCGGCGTGGTAAAGTGGCCGGCATGAAGTCCAACCTGGAACCCGTCCGTGAGTTCAAGCGCCGGGCCGAGAGCACGCTACCTGGCAGGGTGAAGAAAGTGGTGCTCTACGGCTCTCGTGCGCGCGGCGAGGCGCGGCGTGGTTCGGACTGGGATGTCGCAGTCTTCATCAAGGGCAACGTGGCGGCTCGCGAGGCCACTGCGCTGTCACACATCGGCTCCGATCTCTTTTTTGACCGTGGCTGGAATATCCATCCCGTCGTCTTGCCGGCGCGGCGAGAGACCGAAGACAGCTTCTTCCGCTCCGTACGCAGGGATGGCATTGCTGTTTGACAGATGAGATTAGCCAGCGCCTGAGCAAGGCGCGCCGGCTTGTTCGCGTCGCCAAGACGTACAATCCGACGAAAGATGCGGAAGGCGTTCCACTTCACGCCTACTACGCGATGTAGCTGCCACGGCGGTTCTTCTGTTTCGCGAAGGACAGTATCCGAAGACGCATTCAGCCTTGGTCAGTCGCTTCGGTCTTTTCGTGAAGGACCTGTCCGCAGCGTCTCGCGATCAGGGACGAGCGTTGCGTCAGGCCTACGAACGGCGTTTGCTCGCCGACTACGATGCTGGCGCAAGAGCTCTTGCTGAGCGGGCTACGGCATCCCTAGTTGCGGCTGCCTTGTTCATCAAGTTTGCGCAGTCGCTGATCAAACGCCGGTGATTTCTTTCAACAGCCCGAAGAAAGCGCGCTTGCGGACGTCCAGTCCACCGGCAAGGACTGGCGGGCGTGCTGGCCGAGGCCGGGCGAGCGGGACGCTCAGCGACGTCGAGGACAGCCTGACCGTAATCGACACAGCGTTGCAATCGATGACACGTCACAACAACAACAACAGCGGCGGCGCGTGGAAGCGATGGCTGGTAGATGCAAGGCGAGCGCTCGAATGGCGGTCGATCGACCTGTCGGAGGCCGAGTATCTGGCCGCTGATTTGCTGGACGCGCGACCTCACAGCTCAGGTGGCCAGCCCGATCGCTCGGCTCGACGCAAAGACGACTTCACGATCAGGCGATGGAAGGGCGCAATTCCCGCGATATAGGCTCGCCCTCCCAAATGATTGAAGGTCACAACAGTTGTGGCGACAAGTCGGCGGCACAAAGCGGACTCTTCGACCAAAACAGATAAACGGAAGTCGAGATGGTGATCGTCCTCGCCAAGAATGATCTCATGACGATGCCGATCGTAGACCCGAAAGAAATCGATCCTGTCGGACGCAACGTCATCTCGTAACTCTGACGATGTCTTAAGGCCAAACCCCGCAACCAAAATATCCCTTAGAGCTATTAGCCAGCCAACCCACCGCGCCTGACCCATAAGCATATGGGCGGCGAGGCGCTCTGCGTCACCCGTCGCATTGCTCGGCAGATCGATCGCGAATGCATCAGCGAAGCCCGCCTTGGCGTAAAGCGGCTTAAGCACCGAACGTTGCGGCAAATCTACTCGAGCAACGCGCGCCATAGATGCTCCGCCCAGACTGAATTTGAAGCGAAGAGGTAGTGGAGACCAATAGCACGAGCGGGGATGCCGCGTCGATCTTTGGCGAACGTGATAGTTGGTTCGTCCCTGCTCAGTAGCGCTTGCCTGCAACTCTTGGGCAAGCATCGTCGGATCCAGCGCGTGTTGAACGTGCTGGGGCTGGCGATCACCGGGACGCGGCATCCGCAAAGGTGGCCGCGGTGACGGGGGTGCAGGCCCATTTAGGCGGGGACAGGCGGAACATCCATCTGAAAGATGGACTTTGCTCGGCAGGGGGCGGCGGCCGGCGCATCCATGAATGAATTCAATGAATTATGAGCCGGTGATTTCCTTCAGCAGCCCGAAGAACGCGCGCTTGCGGACCGAAGAGATCGTCCAGTCGACCGGCAGCGACTGGAAGCCGTCCTCGAAGCGCTCGCGGATGCGGCGGAAGTCGAAGTAGCCCCAGCTCGCGCCGCTGTCGAC
>JAEZHS010000515.1 GCA_023436825.1 Pseudomonadota bacterium
TGGGCGGCTGGAACTGCTACTACAAGCCGCCCGGGCCCAAGACCATGGGCATCGGATGGCATGACTTCACTCAGCACGCTGCTGGCTTCCTCCTCGCGCGACGGCAAGCCGGACATGTGTGAATCCCCTAGCCCCCTTGGGGGAGAGGAACATGAGTTGTGTCCATTCCTCAGCTTCAGCCGAGCACGCCGCCTCTTCGCAATTCGGCAATGCGTTCCGGCGACAGGCCGAGGGCGGTCGCCAGCACCTGATCGGCATCGGCGCCCAGCTCGGGCGCGGGACCGATCACGCGGCCGAAGCTCGCGCGCCACGGCAATCCCGGCAGCACGCCGGCAGCCTGCTTGTCCCAGAACCCGCGGGCGGCAAGATGCGGGCTTTGCACCAGGTCGCCGTGGCGCGCCAGGGCGGCGGCGGGAATGCCGGCACTAGACAACGATTCGGCGGCCGTGGCAGCGGATCGGCTGCCGGCCCAGACGGCCAGGGCTGCATCGATGGCGTCGTGCGCGTCGCGGCGCTGGCCGAGATCGAGCGACGCCATGCCTGCCAGCCCCGGCACGAGATCGCAGAGCGCGCGCCATTCGCCCTCCGTGCGCACGGTGATGCTGATCCAGTCGTCGTCACCCGCGCAGCGCCACGCGCCGTGCGGCGCATGGCGTGTCGATGCATTGCCCATCGGCTTTGGCGACGGGCCCAGCTGGGTCGCGACCAGCGGCTCGGCCATGGTCCAGAGCATCGCCTCGATCATCGAGAAATCGACGCGCGCCACGCCGCCCTCCTCCTGGCGATGCCACACCGCGGCAGCCGCGACGAACGCAAGCATCAGGCCGCACATGGGATCGAGCCACGCGAAGCCGACGCGCGGGGCGACCTCGGGATGACGATTGAGGCCGGCAAACCCGCTGTAGCATTGCAACAGCGTCCCATAGGCGACCGCCTGGGCGTCCGGCCCGGTCCGTCCCATCCCCGATGCGGAGATGTAGATGAGGTCCGGGTTCACGGCTTTCAGCGCCTCGGCGCCGAGACCGAGCCTGTCCATGACGCCGGTAGCGAAATTCTCGATCAGGATGTCGGACTTCGCGGCAAGCGCCCGCACGATCTCGATCGCGTGCGGGTTCTTCAGATCCAGGGCGATGCTCTTCTTTGCCTGGCCGAGCACCGTATGCAGCTCCGTCGCGCGCCCTGGATCGCCTTTGCCCGGTGCTTCGATCTTGATGACCTCCGCACCCATCGCCGCGAGGTAGCGCGTCGTCGTCGGACCCGCGATCACCCAGCTGAAATCGAGCACGCGAATGCCGGACAGCGGCATCGGGCCCTTCAACGTCCGGTGCCCGCGGTTCGACGCGACGATGCCGAGGCCGAACGGCGGGCCCGGCCGTTGAATCGTCTTTCCCGCGAGATCATGCGGCGCGTAATACCGGCGATGCCGCATCTGCGGCGCGTCCAGGTGCTCGGCGACCTCGCGCAAGGGAAAGCTGGGGACATGCGCGCGCTGTGCCGTGTCGGCGATCCACTGCTTGTCGTGTTGCCGGCTCCATTGCGACATCAGCGCATGCAAGGCATCCCAGTTGTTCACCCGATCGGCCTTGGTGGCAAAGCGTGGGTCGGCTCCCCAGGCGGGTGACCCCATCGCCTTCAGCCACGATGCCCACTGTTTCTCCTCGCGAAGAGAGATCGCGGCGTAACCGTCGCTCGCCGGCAGGATCGTCACGGTTGCGCCATTGCCGTCGGTCAGGCGCCTGCGTTCCCAGCTCTTCCTGCCGAGGCCCGCGCGGGCGAGCTCGGTCATGGCGAGTGTCGCCAGGGCTTCGTGGATCGACACATCGATGGACGCGCCGGACTGATTGCCCAGCGACGCATGCATGCCGGCACACGCAGCGGCCAATCCGCCGATGAAGGCGGATTGCTCGCCCACGGGACGTATCGGCGGTTCGCCCAGATCGTCGACCTGGCCGGTCAAGAGACGCGAAATGCCGCTGGCGAAAAACAGGGTCAGGTCGGTCGCCGGATCGTTCGCCCGAGGACCCGTTTCGCCATAGGGAGAGATCGTGACGATGATCGCCGACGCATTGAGCCGCCGCAGCTCGGTCGCGTCATAGGGCCCCTCCCGTACGATCAGGGTCGCCGACGCGACTGCCTGGCGCCGTTCCGTTTCGTCCTCAGCGACGGCTTTGCCGTGATTGAGATGGTCCAGCAGCGTCGTCCCGGTGCCGGGTTCGATGCAGACCACGCGCGCACCGACGTCGGCCAGCAGCCGACCGCAAACCGCGGCGGCCGCACCGCGCCCGATCTGAAGCACATTGAATCCAGTCAGCAGCGCCATGCCGGTCGCCCTCATCTCTCATCGATCCGCACAACGAATTCGCGTCGAGGATCGTGGAGACGTCAAGCATCGTTCACGGCATGCTTCGTCCATGGCCCAACGCCGCGCGCTCGCGCCCGCTCACCGCCATGCGCGCTGAGGGCGGCATCTTCCATGGCTGGCGCGTCGTCGCCGTGTGCTTCGTCGTCGCCTCGTTCGCCTGGGGGCTCGGCTTGTTCGGCTCCAGCGTCTACCTGCAGGCCGTGACGCGCCGGCACGGCTGGGCCGTGGCCGAAGTCGCCTCGGCGATCACGCTGTTCTTCCTGGTGAGCGCCAGCGCGCAGCGCGCGGTCGGGCGCAGCATCGACCGCTGGGGGCCGCGGCCGGTGCTGTCGCTCGGCACGGTCTCGATCGCCGTCGGCGTCGCGCTGAGCGGCCAGGTGAGCACGCCGTGGCAGCTCTATCCTTGCTTCGTGCTCGTCGGCATCGGCTGGTCGACGCTCTCGACGACCGGGATCTCGGCGACCGTGGCGCCCTGGTTCGAGCGCCACCAGGGCCGATCGATCACGCTCGCCATCATGGGGGCCAGCGTCGGCGCGATCGCCGGCGTCCCGCTGCTGCTGCTGGCGCTGGCGCGGCTCGGCCTCGGGCCGGGGCTGGCGACGGCGGCGCTGGTGGCGGCCGCCGTGTTACTGCCGCTGATCGGCTGGATCCTGCGCTTCCGCGGGCCGGCCGATCTCGGCCTGCGCCGCGACGGCGATGCGACCGTTGCGGGTGACAACGCTGAACCGCCGCTCCTCCATCCGTCGGTCGCCACGCCGGCCAGCCGGCGCGTCCTGCTGTGGAGCGCGGCCGCGGGTTTTGCGCTCGGCCTCACCGTGCAGATCGGCTTCATCACCCATCACCTGGCGCTGGCCGAGCCGGCCCTGGGCGCGGCAGGCGCAGGCCTGCTGATCAGCGCGACGGGCGTGACGGCCTTCGGCGGACGCCTGGTGCTGGCGCGCATCGTCGATCGTGTCGATCCGCGGCGGCTCGCCGTCGTCATCATGCTGCTGCAGACCGCGGCGCTGGCGGCGATCGGCTTCTTCCCCTCGCCCGCCGTGCTGGTCGCCGCCAGCCTGGTCTACGGCTACGGCATCGGCCATGTCACGACGCTTGGCCCGGTCGTCGTGCGCCGCGAGTTCGGCGCGCTCGCCTTTGGCGCCACCTACGGCAGCGCCGCCACGGTCATCCAGTTCGTGTCGGCACTGGGGCCGGCGATCTTCGGCGTGCTGCGCGACGGCTTCGGCGGCTATGGCGTTGTGCTGGGCGCCGCGTCGCTGTGCACGGCGCTCGGCGCCTTGACGCTGCTGTTAGGTCGGCGCGCATCGCCTTCGTCTGCCGCTGGCTGAGCGGTCGGCCGCTGACCGGCAGCCCGTGCTGCAGAGGACATGAACAGGTACTGATCTCCACCTGCGGCACGACCTTCCTTGAACACGGCGATGGCGCGCGCCTGATCGCCAGCCTTCCAGAATGCCTCGGAGACGTCTCGATAGACGATGCCGGTGGCGCCTGCCCTGATCGCGGGGTCCGTCAAACTCAACGCCCCTTTGGCCTGGATGAAGCTGCCTTCTCCGGCCGCGCGGTCACGATCGAGTATCTGGTAGCTCGCCAGCGCGCCGTAAGCCAGCGCAAGCGTCCCGCACTCGACCCTGTTGGCGAGCGAGCATTTGTCGGTCCCGGAGAATCGCTCGACCTCTTTCTTAGCCAGGCTTACCGCCGTCTTCTGATCGCCGTCTTCGGACGCCTGCAAGGCGGCAGCCTGGTAGGAAGTACTGGCGCAGGATGTCAGCATCGCTGCACATGCCGCGACCGCCACGATGGTCTTGATCGCACGCGTCCCGCAGCCCTCCGGAAGGGTTGGCCAATTCGATAGCATCGGGCACAGGAAATAAGACGTTCGACACTCCGACGTCCAATGTTTCCCGTGCCGCCTCTCGGCTCCGCGGCCTACTGACGGCGGGCGTTCTGGCCCATACTCCGCGCCGGCTCCAAGGGATCACTGGGAGGGAAAGCAAACATGGATCTGCATCTGCGCGGCAAGACCGCTCTCGTCACCGGCGCGTCCAAGGGCATCGGCCTCGCCTGCGCCAGGCAGCTCGCCGAGGAAGGCTGTCATCTGCATCTCGCATCGCGGACCAAGGCGGATCTGGAGCGCGCCAAGGAGCAGATCCAGGCACGGCACAATGTGTCCGTCACGATCCATCCCGTCGATCTCAGCAACGGCGACGCCGCGCGGTCGCTGGCGGCAGCCTGCTCCGACATCGACATCCTGGTGAACAATGCCGGCGCCATTCCGGCCGGCGACCTGCAGACGATCGACGAAAAGCGCTGGCGCGAGGCCTGGGACCTGAAAGTGTTCGGCTATATCAATCTCTGCCGCGCGGTCTATCCGGCGCTCAAGGCGCGCGGCGGCGGCGTCATCGTCAATGTCCTCGGCGCTGCCGGCGAGCGGCCGACCTGGGGCTACATCGCTGGCAGCGCCGGCAATGCCTCGTTGATGGCTTTCACTCGCGGCATGGGCGGCACCAGCCTGGTCGACAAGGTCCGCATCGTCGCCTGCAATCCCGGTCTGATCAGCACCGAGCGCATGGAGACGATGCTGCGCGCGACCGCCAAGGAAAAGCTCGGCGACGCCGAGCGCTGGCGGGAGCTGATCCCCAAGCAGCCGCCGGTCGGCACGGCGGAACAATGCGCCGACCTCGTGGCCTTCCTCGCGTCCGACCGGGCGTCGCACATCGCGGGCACCGTGGTCACGATCGATGGCGGGGCGGCGCATTTCGCTGGGGTGCTCTAAGGAAAGACTTTCCTTCCCTTTGCGGAAACCGCGAAAGGGAGGAATTGCCATGCGATGCGGGCGTCGCGCTCCGCCTCGACAACGCGACCACGCAGGATGAATATTCGCGTCCGACCTGAACGGGAGGAAGAAGTCATGGCCGATATCAAGGACTGGGAGTTCAAGCACGACGTCGCGACCGACGCCAAGTGGACGCCGGGCCTGCGCGAGATCTTCGAGTACCGCGATCTCGCCATCAAGGAAGGGACCAAGGGCGACTACGTTGCCCACCTGGTCCGTAACAACGGCAAGAAGATGTCGGACGAGGTGCAGCAGTGGCACGTCCACGACTGCACCTTCCAGATGGTCTACGTCCTGAACGGATGGGCGACCTTCGAGTACGCCGGCCAGGGCGTGCGCACGATCAGGAAGGGCGACTGCATCAACCAGCGCCCGGGCATCCCCCATCGCGAGATCGCCTGTTCCGAGGATTTCGAGGTGCTCGAGATCGTGGCGCCGGCCGACTTCAAGACCAGGATCGTCGACGCGCCTGAGCAGAAGCAGGCCGCGGAGTAGAGGTTCGTCCCTCATACGTCCTCTCCCGTCAGACGGGGGAGGATCGAGGAGGGGAAGGCCACGCGTGGGGCGTCGGCAAATTTCAGATCATAGGGTCGGAGAGGCCGTCGTTGCGGCCCTCCCCCTCCTGTATCCTCCCCCCGTATGACGGGGAGGAGAAGAAACGGCCAAAGGGAAGGGAAAGCACATGTCTGGAAAGTTCCGCCCGTCGCGACGGGCCATGCTCAAGGTCGGCCTTGCGGGAGCGGCCGGGCTCGCCACGCCTGCCATCCTCAGCACCAGCCCGCGCGCTCAAGGCGGCCCGATCAAGATCGGCCTGCCACTGGCGCTCACCGGCGCGCTGGGC
The DNA here is from genome assembly GCA_023436825.1 of Pseudomonadota bacterium. The sequence continues at coordinate 6,037 of JAEZHS010000515.1, forward strand.
TCGGTAGGCCAGCAGCAGAAGCGCGGCGCCGAGTTCTGGGCCAAGGTCCAGAACGCCAAGGGCGGCATCCTGGGTCGGCAGATTGAGCTCCTGATCGAGGACACCGCCGGCAATCCCGCCAACTGCGTGCGCAAGGCGCAGGAGATGGTGGAGCGACGCGACTGCCGCCTGCTCACCGGCATCACGCTGTCGTCGGAGGCGCTGGCGGTGGTGCCGAAGCTCGCCGAATGGGATTCGATCTTCATCTCGTCCGACAACGGCGACGGCCGCCTGACCGCCGAGAGCTTCGTGCCCAACTTCTTCCGCGCCAACATCTCGGGCCCGATGGGCACGCGCGCGGTGTCGCTCTACCTGCGCAAGAGCAACATGACGAAGTTCTACGGGCTCGGCATGGACTATGCCTGGGGGCACAACAGCGTGCAGGTCTTCGAGGACGAGGTGAAGAAGGGCAAGAAGGAGTTCATTGGCAAGGTCTTCGCGCCGACCGGCACCAAGGACTATTCGTCCTACATCACCAAGATCCGCCAGTCCGGCGCCGACGCCGTCTTCCTGGTGATGCAGGGCGACGACAACAACGCCTTCCTGTCTCAGGCCCAGCAGTACCGCCTGCCCGAGAAGGTGAAGCTCCTCACCGAGATCGTCGACCTCGCCAGCATCCGCGCGGTCGGCGACGCCTCGCTCGGCCTGATCGGCTCCTCACGTTACAGCTTCACCTACGACCATCCGCTGAACAACGAGTTCGTGGCGGCGTGGAAGAAGGAGTACGGCAACAATCCCGACACGTTCGAGGGCGAGCAGTGGCAGTGCATGAAGGTGTTCGAGGCCGGCATCGTCAAGGCGGGCGGAATCGAAGCCGCCAAGCTCAGGCCGGCGCTGGAGGATATCGAGATCGAGAGCGTCAAGGGCAAGGTCTTCATGCGCAAGTGCGACCACCAGGGCGTCCAGCAGGGCTTCATGGTCGAGGTCAAGAAGAAGCCGGGCTTCGACACGCCGGTGCCCGAGGTGATCGCGACCTTCCCGGGCGACCAGACGACACCCGAATGCAACAAGATGACGTACAAGGATTGAAAAGCCCGTCATCCCGAGCGTAGCGAAGTGAAGCCGAGGGACCTTTTCTTGATGCCCAGCAGCACATGACAAGGTCCCTTGGCTGCGCCGCCCTTCGGGCGGCTTCGCTCGGGATGACGGCTTTGCCACCATGAGCACCCTCGCCCTCCTGCTGACGCAGACGGTCAACGCGCTGTCGCAATCGGCACTGCTGTTCTTTCTCGGCGTCGGCCTGACCCTGATCTTCGGGCTGATGCGCATCGTGAACTTCGCGCACGGCGCGCTCTACATGCTGGGCGCCTTCGTCGGCTACTCGATCGGCGCCTGGTCGGGCAGCTTCTGGCTGGCCCTTCTCGGCGCGCCGCTGCTGGTCGGGCTGTTCGGCGCGGGCTTCGAGCTCACGATCCTGCGCCGGCTCTATCGCCGCGACGCCCACGCCTTCCTGATGGTGACCTTCGGCCTCGCCCTGGTGGTCGGCGAGGCGGTGCGGCTGACCTGGGGCTCCGACGCCTTGCAGGTCGCGGGGCCCCCGGCACTTTCCGGCGTGGTGTTCATGCTCGACGAGCCGTTCCCGGTCTATCGCCTCTTCCTGGTGGCCACCGGCGTCGTGGTGGCGATCGCGATCTGGCAGTTTCTCGAGCGGGCGCGGCTGGGGTTGCTGATCCGAGCGACCTCGCAGAACGCCGACATGGCGAGCGCGCTCGGCGTCGACATCAGGGTCATACGCTGCTGCGTGTTCGGCATCGGCTGCGGGCTTGCGGCCCTGGGTGGCGTGCTGGCTGCACCGCTGGTCACCGCTTCCAACGGCATGGCCGGAACCGTCATCATCGACGCCTTCGTGATCGTCATCATCGGCGGCATGGGCAGCTTCCTGGGCTCGCTGATCGGCGCGCTGCTGATCGGCTTCGTCCAGGTGTTCGGCAACTATTACGCGCCCGACTTCGCGCTCGCCTTCATGTACCTCGTGATGCTGGCCGTCCTCGTGGTTCGGCCGGGCGGACTTTTGGGCAAGGAAGCATGAGGCCGCTCGCGACAAGCATGGCCGGCCTCGTCGTCCTGGCGGTGCTGGTGCTGGCGCCGCTCGGCCTGCCGCCGTTCGCCATGACGCTGCTGACCGAGGCGGTGATCCTCGGCCTGTTCGCGATGAGCCTCGACCTCATGTTCGGCTACACGCGGCTGGTCTCGTTCGGCCATGCCGCAGCCTACGGGCTCGGCGCCTATGCCTGCGGCTGGATGCTGCTGAACACCGGCATGCCGCTGCTGTTCACGGTGTTCGCGGCGGCGCTGCTGACCGGCGTGGTGGGGATCGGCGTCGGCTGGATGTGCACGCTCGCGACCGGCGTCTCCTTCTCCATGCTGACGCTTGCCTTCGCCCAGCTGCTCTATGCCGTCTCCTTCAAATGGACCTCGGTGACCGGCGGCTCGGACGGGCTGGCCGGCATCCCGCGCACCGTCGGACCGTTCGGCTTCGCGGCACTCTCGACCAAGGCGGGCTTCTACTACCTGGCGCTCGCCTGCCTGGTCGGCGGGTTCCTGGCCTGCCGCGCCCTGGTCCGCTCGCCATTCGGCGCCGTGTTGCGCGGCATTCGCGAGAACGAGGCCAAGACCACGGCGCTGGGCTACAACACCCGTCTCTACAAGATCGCCGTGGTGGCGGTGGCCTACGGGCTGGGCGGGCTCGCCGGCGCGCTCTATGCGCCGTTTGCGGGCTTCGCCAACACCGAGCTGCTGTTCTGGCTGCTGTCGGGCCAGGTGCTGATCATGGTGATCGTGGGCGGTTCCGGCACGCTGATCGGCCCGGTGCTGGGCGCGGCCTTCTTCATGCTGATGGAGCATCAGCTCAGCGCCTGGACGGAGGCCTGGGCGCTGTACTTCGGCCTCATATTCATCGCCTTCGTGCTGTTCGCGCCCCAGGGCATCTGGGGAATTGCCACGGGATTGGCCACCGGGCGCTTCCGCGCCGCCGGCGAGAGGCATTGAGCGTGGCGTTGCTCGAGCTCGACGGCGTGTCGCGGCGCTACGGCGCCCTGGTGGCACTCGACCAGGTCGCCATGAAGGTCGAGGAAGGCGAGGTCCGCGCCGTCATCGGCCCCAACGGCGCCGGCAAGACGACGCTGTTCAACGTCATCACCGGCACGGTGAAGCCGACCGCGGGCACGATCCGCTTCGCGGGACACGCGATTGCGGGCCTGCCCAGCCACCAGATCTGCCGGCTGGGCGTCTCGCGCACCTTCCAGATCACCGCCCTCTTCCCCGAGATGTCGGCGCGCGACAATGCACGGCTTGCCGCCCAGGCGCGGCATCCGAGACGCTGGCTGCCGTTCGGCGGCGCGCGGATCTTCGCCGAAGCCGAGGCGCTGGCAGATGCCGCCCTGAAGCAGCTCGGCCTCGGCGCCATCGCCGACCGGCCGGCTGGGCTTCTGTCGCACGGCGACCAGCGCCTGCTGGAGGTCGCCATGGCGATGGCGCAGCAGCCGCGCGTGCTGCTGCTCGACGAGCCGACGCAGGGCCTCTCGGTCGAGGAGACGGCGGCCGCGGTCGACACGCTGGCGCGCTTTCTGAAGGACTCGCGCATGACCGTGCTGCTGGTCGAGCACGACATGGAGGTGGTGTTCCGTCTCGCCGACCGCATCACGGTGCTGCATCGCGGCGGCGTGATCGCCGACGGGTCGCCCGACCAGGTCAAGGCCGACGCGCGGGTGCAGGACGCTTACCTCGGAGGCCTCGAGTGATGCGGGGGAAGTGATGCTGCGCATCGAGGGTATGAACACGCACTATGGCGCCAGCCACGTCCTGCAGGGTGTCGACCTCGACATGCCGCAGGGCCGCATCAGCGCCGTTCTGGGCCGCAACGGCGTCGGCAAGACGACGATGGTGAAGACCATCATGGGGCTGGTCGCGCTGAGCGCCGGGCGTGTGGCCGTCGGCGACACCGACATCACCGGCTGGCCGCCGCATCTCGTGGCGCGCGCGGGCGTGGCCTATGTACCCGAGGGGCGGCTGATCTTCCCCGACCTCACCGTGATCGAGAACATCAAGGTCGGTGAGCGCGAGACGCGCAAGGGACGGGGCACCAAGTGGCCGCTTGCTCGGCTGCTCGAGCTGTTCCCGAGCCTGCGCGAGCGCGCCGCAAACAAGGGCTCGCAGCTCTCGGGCGGCGAGCAGCAGATGCTGGCGATCGCCCGTGCACTGGTCTCCGACCCCAAGGTGATGCTTCTGGACGAGCCGAGCCAGGGGCTGGCGCCGTTGGTGGTGCGCGAGCTCGCCCGCGTCATCCGGCTGCTGCGCGACGAGGGCGTCACCATCCTGCTGGTCGAGCAGAACATGAAGCTCGCCGAGGCGGTCGCCGACGAGCTGCACATCATGGTCAAGGGTCGCATGGTCTACAGTGCGAGCCCCGCCGTCTTCCGGGCGGAGGAAGAGCAGATCAGGGCGCGCTTTTTGACGGTATGACAATTTCCAGAGCCGGGAACCGAGGCTACAATTGTGCGTTGAGTAGCACGCTCAGCCCACGACAGGTGTCACCGTGACCCACTCCCGCCGCTCCCTTCTCGCCGCCACAGTGGCCACCACATCGCTGCTGGTGTCGATCGTGCCGCTCTCCGCGCAGGACGCCCTGCCCGATGCGCGTTTCGTCGGTTTCTCGCAGGCCGTCAACGATTTCGAGATCGCCTCGGGCAACCTCGCGATGCAGCGCTCGGCCAACGAGAACATCCGCGGCTATGCCAGCCGGGCGATCGCCGAAGCGACCGAGAACGCGCAGGCGCTCTCCAAGTCGCGGACGGAGGCCGGCGTTTCCTATGCGCCCGACGGCCGCATGGGGCCCATGACACAGAACCTGCTGGCTCAGCTCAATGCGCTGCAGGGGCCGGCCTTCGACAGCGCCTTCGCCCAGGCCCAGCTCTCCGTTATGACGGAGGCCGAGGCTCAGTACGGCGCGTACTCCCAGAACGGCCGCAGCGGGCCGTTGCGGCGCTACGCCCAGATCGTGCTGCCCAAGGCGAAGGTGCAGCTCGAATACGCCCGCCGCAACGCCGGCGGGCGCTGAACTTGGTGCCGGCGGGTCACTCCATCTTGGCGCCGCTCGCTTTGACCACCGGTCCCCACTTCTCGCGCTCCTGACGGATGAAGTCGGCGAACTCGGCCGGTGTCATCGGCCGGATCACCGCGCCCTGCGCCAGCATCGGTTCGGCCGCTTCCTGGGTGCCGAGCACCGCAACGGCAGCCGCATGGACGCGGTCGAGGATCGGCCTGGGAACACCGGCGGGTGCCGTGAGCCCGTACCAATTGTCAGACAGCACCGTGGGCAGGCCGACCTCGGCCGTGGTCGGCACATCGGGCAGCAGCGCCGATCGGGTCTTGCTGGTCGCCGCCAACGGCTTGATGGCGCCGGAACGGATGTGCGGCAGCAGCACCGACACATCGAGCACGACCAGCTGGACCTGGCCCGCCAACAAATCCTGGATCGCCGGCGCGGCGCCGCGATAGGGCACGTGCACGACGTCGATGCCGGCGGCGCTGCGGAACAGCTCGGCCGCCAGGTGGCTGATGCCGCCGGGCCCGGACGAGCCGTAGTTCACCTTGCCAGGATTGGCCTTGGCATAAGCGACCAGCTCCGGCACCGAGCTCACCGGCAGGCGCGACGACACGGCGACGATCATCTGCACCAGCGCGATCGGCGTCAGCGGGACCAGATCCTTGTCCTCGAACGGCATGTTGGGGACCATGAACGGCGCGATGGCCGTCGGGCCGGTGGCGTTCATGCCGATCGTGTAGCCGTCGGGGGTTGCCTTGGCCGTGGCGGCGACGCCGACCAGGCCGCCCATGCCGCCCTTGTTCTCGACCACGATCTGCTGGCCGAGCTCGGCCGACATGCCGCGCGCCAGGATACGGCCGAACATGTCGGAGGGGCCGCCCGCGGCGAACGGGACGTACATCGTGACCGGCCGGTTCGGCCACGCCTGGGCCCGAGCACCGGTCGACGCCGTGAATGCCGCGGCGCCAGTGGCCTTGAGAATCGTCCTGCGCTTCATCATTCCTCCCTCCCTCTATTTGCGAAGTCCCGCCTGGCGCAGCAGGGGCATCACCGCGCTGTCGAAATATTTGAGCTCCTCGTTGTAGTCGAGGAAGCCGAACACCACGCCGTCGATGCCGGCCGCCGAGACTTCCACGAGCTGGGCGGTCACCTGCTCGGGCGTGCCGATGATCGGGTTGGTGCCCCAGCCGGCGACGACGCGCTCGCGATACTTGTCGATGCGCTCGTTGAACGACTGGCTCTCGATGCCCAGCACCTTCATAAGGTTGTCCGCGGCCACCCGGTCGCCGTGCTCGATGATGCTGCGATAGACCTGACGCGCCTCGGCCTCGGTCTCGCGGCAGACGACAAGAGCCGAGGTGCAGACACCGATGTTGCGCCGATAATCCGTGCGGGCCTGCTCACGGACCCGCGCCGCCACGGCTCTGACCGCTTCGACGCCGTCGAACCCGACAAAGCTGAAGTCGACCTCGCGGGCGGAGAAGTCCCTGGCCGCCGGTGAATGGCCGGCGTTGATCAGGACCGGATAGGGCTTCTGGATCGGCTTAGGATGGGCCTGTGCCTGCTTGATGTGGAAATCCGCCGTCTCGAAATCGAACGGCGCCTCCTCGGTCCACAGGCGCTTGACGACGGTGAGCCACTCGGCGCCGTAACGGTATCGATCGTCGTGCGCCCGCTGCGTGCCCTGGAACATCTCCATCTCCGGCGTGAACCAGCCCATCACGAGATTGAGGGCAAAGCGGCCGTTGGAGATATGGTCGATGGTCGTCGCCTGCTTTGCCGCAACGATGGGATGCACGGTCGGCACGTGCGAGGTCGCGGCAACCATGATGTTCCTGGTCGCCTGCGCCAGCCCCGCCGCCCAGGTGTAGGTCTCGAACGATTCGCCGTTGAAGTCGGTCGTACCGCCGAAGCCGCGCCAGCGCGCCACCGGCAGGGCCAGCTCGAACCCCATGGCATCGGCGCGTCTCACGATCTCGGTCGTATGCTCCCAGGTCACCTTGTAGGTGGTGGGCGCATGGCTGATGTTGAGCCCGTAGCTGCAGTTGATGCCGAACACGCCGAGCTTCAGCTTCTGGTCGTTGTACAGCGGCACGTGCGCGCGCCGGAACTCCTCCAATGCAATCGCCTCGGCCCTGGTCATGCCGCCATCTTTGAACCAAGCGGGTTCGGGTGCATAGGGCGCAGCGTCCGTCGGGCGAAACGGTGACGCTGCCCCCGATTGCCGTGCCTCGATCCTGCCGATAGTCACAACAGCAATGAATTCGACAGGGAACGCCCGTTGATGTCGCCGGCGCTGCGGCGACAGGCCGTGACGATCGTGGCGACGCTCGCGACGGCCTATGTCGCCAGTCATTTCTTCCGGGCGGCCAACGTCACCATCGGCCTCGACCTGATGCGCGACCTGCAGATCGGGCCGCAGGCCTTGGGCGCGCTGACCGGCGCCTTCTTCTTCGGCTTCTCGGCCATGCAGATCCCCTGTGGCTTCTTCTTCGACCGCTACGGCCCGCGACGAACGGTCTCCGGCATGCTGCTGCTGGCCGTGGCGGGGGCGGCGCTGTTCACCCTGGCGCCGAGCTGGCCGGTGCTGCTGACCGGCCGGGCGCTGATGGGCGCGGGCTTCGGAGTCATGCTGATCGGCAGCATGGTGGTGATCTCGCGCTGGTTTCCGCCGGACCGCTTCTCCACCTTGTCGGGGTTCGTGCTGTCGATCGGCCTTTTGGGCAACCTGCTGGCCACCACGCCGCTCGCCTGGGGCACCGAGCTGATCGGGTGGCGTGGCGTGTTCGGCCTCATGGTCGGCTTCACCGCAATCGCCGCTCTCGCCGTCTGGCTGATAGTGCGCGATGCGCCGCCCGGCCATCCCTTCCTCGAGCGCAGGACCGAATCGGCCGCCGAGATGATGCGCGGTCTGGGCGAGGTGCTGCGCAATCCACAGCTCAAGTTCATCCTCGCGCTCAACTTCTGCAACTACGCCTGCACCTTCGCCGTACAGGGATTGTGGGGCGGACCGTTCCTGCGCGAGGTCCATGGCCTCTCACGCATCGAATCCGGCAACGTGCTGCTGGGCGCAGTCATCGCCTATCAAATCGGCATGCTGATGTTCGGCCCGTCGGATCGCGTGTTCGACACCCGCAAGTGGATCGCCATCGCCGGCACGATGACGATCGCGACGATCCTCGGGACCCTGGCCGTCTGGGGGCAGGCGCCGCTCTGGCTCGCCATTGCTGCCATCGTCGGCATCGGCTTCCTCAGCGCCTCCAGCACCATGGTGATGACGCACGGCCGCGGCATCTTCCCCGACCGGCTGATCGGCCGCGGCATGGCGACCATGAACACCAGCGTCATGCTGGGCGTGGCCTGCATGCAGACCCTGTCCGGGCTGATCCTGGGAGCGTTCACCCCGTTGCCTGATGGCGCGCGGTCGGAGGAAGCCTATCGCACGTTGTTCGGTTTCATGTGCGCCGTGCTCATCGTGGCCGTGACGGTCTACAGCCGCTCGGCGGACATTCGGCCGAGCGAGGAGCTGCGCGCTCGCCGAGCGATAGGGCGGTGAGTGCTGTTCAGCACCCTGTAATCATCAAGGCGTGGCCATCGAAGGATTCTGTTTTGCCACCCCGGCCGGCGCGGCGGTCTGACAGGATCGACGGCATGGCCTTGACGACGGAGGAGCGGACGGCACTGGAAGCGGCCGGCACGGCGAATGTGCGCGACAAGCTGCACTACGCGGGACCGGGCCGCGGTGCCGCCGTGCCTGGGTTCTCGCGCGATCTCACGCGCGGCGACGTCGAGGACTGGCTGGCCGACAAGGAGCGCGAGGAGAAGAGCGAGTTGCGCCGGCGCGCCAACCTCGGCGTCGCGATCTCGCTGCTCTCACTGGCGATCGGCCTCGCCGGATTGGCGCTGGCACTGCTGAAATAACCGCCCACCGTCGGCGAGCTACGCCGCCTTGCGCTCGCTCGCCGCCGCGGCGGACAGCACCATCTCCGAGCACTTCTCGCCGATCATGATGCAGGGCGCATTGGTGTTGCCGCTGGTGAGCGTCGGCATGATCGAGGCGTCGGCGACGCGCAGGCCCTGGATGCCATGTACCCTGAGCTCGTTGTCGACCACAGCCATGGGATCGCCGCCCATCTTGCAGGTGCCGACCGGATGGTAGGTCGTCTCGGCGTTGTTGCGCACCCAATCGAGGATCTCGTCGTCGGTCTTCAGATGCGCGCCGGGCGCGATCTCCTCGCCGGTCATCTCCTTGAGCGGCGACGTCGCCATCAGCTCGCGACCTTTTCGGATGGCGGCCAGGAGGCCCTCGCGGTCGGCGCGAGCCGACAGGAAGTTGAACCGGATGGCCGGCGACTCGGCGGGATCGGCCGACTTCACGTGGACCGAGCCGGTACTCTCCGAACGCAGGACATTGACGTTCATGGTGATGCCGCGTCGCCTGGCGATGCGGCGCTCTCGGCCGACCATCTCATAGAGGAAGGGCAGGATCGAGATGGTGGCGTCGGGCGTCTCGAGGCCGGGCCGCGTGCGGAAGTACATGCGGATCGGCACCGACGTCGTCGCCAGAAAGCCCTCGCCCCACAGCGCGTACTTCAGGGCTTCGCGCGCCAGCCGCCAGCCGCGGGCGTTGTCGTTGAAGGTGGCGTTGCGCGCCGTGATGGCGAATTTCACACGTGGCGAATAGTGGTCGCGCAGGTTCTCGCCGACGCCGTTCAGCTCGTGCACCGGCATGATGCCCAGCGAGCGCAGGCGCTGGCCCTGGCCGATGCCGGAGAGTTCCAGGAGCTTGGGCGAGTTGATGGAGCCGCTGCTGACGATGACCTCGCGCTCGGCCCTCGCCTCGCGCTTCTGGCCGTTCACCGAGTAGCGCACGCCGACGCAGCGCTTGCCGTCGAGGATCAAGGTCTCGGCGAGCGCACCCTGCTCGATCGTGAGATTGCGCCGGCCGCGGGCGGGATCGAGGTAGCAGAAGGCCGTGCTCTGGCGGCGGCCCTTGGCGATCGTCACCTGGGACATGCCGATGCCTTCCTGGGTCTCGCCATTGAGGTCGGGATTGAAGGGCAGGCCGATCTTGCCCGCTGCCTCGATCATCGTCTCGAGCAGGGGGATCTTGTGGCGCGGCGTGTCGGTGACGCGCAGCGGCCCCTTGCGGCCGCGCAGCTCGTCCGAGCCCTTGTCGTAGTTCTCCATGCGCTTGTAGACCGGCAGCACGTCCTGCCAGCTCCAGCCGCGATTGCCGAGCTGCGCCCAATGGTCGTAGTCCTGCGCCTGGCCGCGGATATAGACCATGCCGTTGATCGAGCTGGAGCCGCCCAGCATCTTGCCGCGCGGCACCTCGATGCGTCGGCCGCCCGAGCCTTCGTCGGGCTCGGCGGCGAAGCACCAGTTGACCGCGGGCAGATCGATCATCTTGGAGACGCCGACCGGCACGCGCGACCAGAAGTAGCTCGAGCCCTCGGTGCCGGCTTCGAGCAGCAGGACGCGGTGAGCGCCGCTTTCGCTGAGACGCGCAGCGATGACGGCGCCGGCCGAACCGGCGCCGATAACGATGTAGTCATACG
>JAEZHS010000700.1 GCA_023436825.1 Pseudomonadota bacterium
GTGACCGCGGCAGGTGAGTCCATCAGCCGGATCATGCCTTCGATCAGGTCGTCGACGTAGCAGAAGGCGCGGGTCTGCATGCCGTCGCCGTAAATGGTGATGTCCTCGCCCTTGAGCGCCTGGACGATGAAGTTCGACACGACGCGGCCGTCGTTGGGATGCATGCGCGGGCCGTAGGTGTTGAAGATGCGCGCCACCTTGATGCGCAGCTTGTGCTGGCGCCAGTAGTCGAAGAACAGCGTCTCCGCGCAGCGCTTGCCCTCGTCGTAGCAGGCGCGCGGCCCCAGCGGATTGACATTGCCTCGGTAGCTCTCGACCTGCGGATGCACCGTCGGATCGCCGTAGACCTCGCTGGTCGAGGCCTGGAAGATCTTGGCACGCGTGCGCTTGGCCAAGCCCAGCATGTTGATGGCGCCATGCACGCTGGTCTTGGTCGTCTGCACCGGATCGTGCTGATAGTGGATGGGCGAGGCCGGGCAGGCGAGGTTGTAGATCTCGTCGACCTCGACATAGAGCGGGAAGGTCACGTCATGGCGCATCAGCTCGAAGCGCGGATTGTCCAGGCAAGCCGTGATGTTCTGCTTGGTACCGGTGAAGTAGTTGTCGACGCACAAGACGTCGTTGCCGGCTGCCAGCAGCCGCTCGCAAAGATGCGAGCCCAGGAAGCCCGCGCCGCCCGTGACCAGAATCCGCTTGCTCATGTTTCCTCTGAAAGCCGGTTCAATCCCACGCTCCACCGTAGGCGATCAATCCCTTGAAATCACTTCAAAATCGCCGAAGATGCCGGCGCCTCCGGTGTCAAATCCGGGGCCAAGATTTCGAGGAAAGCGTTCAGGATGAGCATCGAGATCACCGGCCTGGCGGACATCGTACGACGTCACGCAGCCGAGCGGCCCCAGGCGACCGCCCTCGTGCACAATGGTCGCACGACGAGCTACGCGGAACTCGACCGCGCGGCGAGCCGTGTCGCCAACGGTCTGATGGCCGAAGGCATCAAGCCACAGGCACGCATCGCGCATCTCGACAAGAGCAGTGACATCTTCTTCGAACTGCTGTTTGGCGGGGCCAAGGCCAATGCCGTGATGGTCTCGGTGAACTGGCGGCTGGCCGCTCCGGAAGTGCTGCACATCGTCAATGACGCCAAGGCCGAGATCCTGTTCGTCGGCGAGGAGTTCTTTCCGGTCGTCGAGAAGATTTGCGACCAACTCACGACTGTCGCCAAGATCGTGGCTTTCGGTGCGCGCCATCCGTCGTGGGAGTCGTTCGAGGCCTGGCGTGACCGCCATCCGGACACGGACCCGCTCCTGCCCCTCCGCCCGACCGACACGGCAGTGCAGTTCTACACCAGCGGCACGACGGGCCTCCCGAAAGGCGCGGAGCTGACCAACGCCAACTTCGCCTGGATGATGCCGCTCTGGACCAGGACCTGGCTGCTGGCCGAGGGCGTGCCCAACCTCGTCTGCCTGCCGATGTTCCATATCGGCGGCGCCGGCTGGGGCATCGCCGGCCTGTTCGGCGGGGCCACCAACCATGTGATGCGCGAGTTCGTGCCGGCCGAGATCCTGCAGACCATCGAGCGCGAGAAGCTGCAGGTCATGCTGCTGGTTCCGGCCATGATCCTGTTCCTGGTGCAGGCGCCGCAGATCCGCGAAACCGATCTTTCGAGCTTGCGTCTGATCGTCTACGGCGCGGCGCCGATTCCCGCCGACCTCCTGAAGCAGGCGATGGAGATCTTCCCCTGCGGCTTCCAGCAGGTCTACGGTCTCACCGAGACGACCGGCGCCATCACCCTGCTGCCGCCCGACGATCACGATCCGGCCGACGTCAAGAAGCTCTTGTCCTGCGGCTACGCGCAGGAAGGCGTCGAGCTGCGGATCGTCGGCGACGACGGCAAGGACATGGCTACGGGCCAGGTCGGCGAGATCGCGGTGCGCTCGCGGCAGATCATGGGCGGCTACTGGAACCTGCCCGAGGCCACCAGGCGCGCCATCCAGGGCGACTGGTTCTTCACCGGCGACGCCGGCTACCTCGACGACAAGGGCTACCTCTACATCTACGACCGCGTGAAGGACATGATCGTGTCAGGCGGCGAGAACATCTACCCCGCCGAGGTCGAGAGCGCGCTGTTCGGCCATCCCGCCGTCGCCGACGTCGCCGTGATCGGCGTGCCCGACGAGCGCTGGGGCGAGGCGGTGAAGGCGGTTGTCGTCAAGAAGCCCGGCACCGACGTGAGCGCCGGCGAGCTGATCGACTGGGCGCGCGAACGCATCGCCGGTTACAAGTTGCCGAAGTCGGTCGACTTCGTCGAGACGCTGCCGCGCAACCCGACGGGCAAGATCCTGAAGCGCGAGCTGCGCAAACCCTACTGGGGCGACAAGCAGCGCCAAGTGAACTGATGCGTCTTCCTCCCCAACGAAGTTGGGTGGGCGTTTTGGCCGCTTCGCGGCCAGAAGCGCCTTGGTGTCAGCGTCCTACGCTGCCGGAGGGGTCATGAGTAGCCGGTGTGTCGCTCCGACCCCTCCATCGCCGTATGACGGCGACACCTCCCCTTCGCGGGCTCCGCGAAGGGGAGGAAGTCGATTTAGCGGCCGCGCGAACGCTGGCCACCGCCTGACGGCGGGGTGTAGGTCGGCCGCGGAGTCGCGGGCGCGCTCATCTGCTGCGGCCGCGGC
>JAEZHS010000702.1 GCA_023436825.1 Pseudomonadota bacterium
AACGGCGTGCTCTTCGCCGACCAATGGAACAATCCCGACAACCGCAAGGCGCACTACGAATCGACGGGCCCCGAGATCTGGCGGCAGACCGAGGGGCGGATCGACGGCTTCATCTGCGCCATCGGCACCGGCGGCACGTTCGCCGGCACGTCCACCTACCTGCGCGAACAGAAGAAGGACATCGTCATCGGCGTCGCCGACCCGCATGGCGCGGCCATGTACAACTTCTTCACGCATGGTGAGGCCAAGGCGTCGGAGGGCGGCTCGATCACCGAAGGCATCGGCCTCGGCCGGGTAACGCCGATCGTCGCCGACGTGAAGGCCGATAAGGCCTATCTCATTCCCGATTCCGAGGCGATTCCCTACGTCTTCGACCTGTTCGAGCACGAGGGGCTTTGCCTCGGCGGCTCCACCGCCATCAACGTGGCGGGCGCCGTGCGGCTGGCGAGGGACCTCGGCCCAGGCCATGTCATCGTCACCATCCTCACCGACTACGGCACGCGCTACCAATCGACGTTGTTCAATCCGGAATTCCTGCGCGCCAGGAACCTTCCGGTTCCCGCCTGGCTGGAGCGTCGATTGACGATCAAGCCTCTGGTCGAATCGGTAATGACCGCGGGATGACCGGCTGACTAATCCTGGCGGCGTTGCGGCTTGTAAGGGCTCGCTGGATTGACATCCAGGTCGACGATGTCGACGCAGGATTGCGGCTGCCGATGGCTGGAGCCCGAATGCCAGCGGCCATCGCGAAGCTCGACGTTGCTCGCCTGGGACAGCAGCAGGCATCGCCACTGGCCGCCGCGCGGCAGCCGGCTGCCGCTTTCGCCGGCGAACTGGAAGGTGAGCGCGGCTTCTTCGCCGCTCTTCTTGTGCCCCAGGATGATCGGGCAGAGCTCGCGCCGATGGCCGCCGTAGAGGCAGACGACCTGCTTGCGCTGCCGCATGGCCTGCTCGAAGAGCGTGTACGTCGCACTCGGCATCGTATCGGCGATCACGCCGCCCATGGGGCGCTAATAGGGGCTCTGGACGGCCATGCGGTGGCCCGTGCTGTCGACGCGATAGCCCTGGGCGTCGACCCGGTTGTTGTACTGGTCCAGCCGATAGGGCGGAACCGACTGGCCTTGCACTCGAGGGTCCTGGTAGGCGAGGCAAGCGGCGTAGGTCGCCGTGTCGACGCCCAAACCGTAGCCGGCGCAGATCGTACTGGCGGACTGGGCAGCGACGGGCACGTCCTTGCCATAAGTGCCTTCGCAGCCAGCCAAGGCCATGGCCAACCCGATCGCCGTCAGTGTCCGAGTGCGCATGGGTCGATGTTCCTTCCGGAGGGCATCAGGTTATCACGCCTGATCCAACCGGCCGAGAAATTCATGCTATGCTTCCGGCCCATTATGGAAGGTAAGCGTTCCGGCCATATGGTCGCTGTAGAGGCTGACGCACATCTACGCCGGACAAAAGAGCCAATGGGCCGCGGCAGCCTGCGCAAGCTGATGCGGCGCAAATCGACCATCGCCTTCCTGATGACCCTGCCGCTGTTGACGTTGATGATCGGGCTCGTGGCCTACCCCACGGGCTATGCGATGTACCTCTCGATGCTCGACAGGAGCATGAGCAGGTTCGTCGGACTCGGCAACTTCGCCTACCTGGTCAGCCGCGACAGGTTCTGGATGGTCCTCTACCAGACAAGCCTGTTTGCCATCGCCGCCGTCGCCTTGAAGGCGACGCTCGGCCTCGTGGCCGCCCATCTCGTGCACAACCTTCCGGCAAGGGGCCAGCGCAAGTGGCGCGGCATGCTCCTGGTGCCCTGGGTGATCCCGGCGGCCATGAGCGTGCTCGGCTGGCGGTTGCTGTTCGATCCGTCCTTCGGCGCGCTCAATTGGATCCTCGAGCACCTGGGCATGGACCGCATCTTCTGGCTGGGCGAGACCGGCTGGGCGCGTTTTTCTGTCATCCTGGTGACCGTGTGGTTCGGCGCGCCGTTCTTCATGGTCATGTACCTGGCGTCGTTGAAGTCGGTGCCCGAGGAGCTCTACGAGGCAGCGTCGATCGACGGCGCCACCTGGTGGCAGCGCATGCGGTACGTGACCTTCCCGATGATGCGCAACATCATTGCCATCACCATGGTCTTCTCCCTGATCGGCAGCTTCGCCGGCTTCACCATCGTGGCCGTGCTGACCGGCGGCGGCCCTCTCGGAACGACCCAGGTGCTGGGCACGTGGGCGTTTCTGGTCGGCATCATGAGCGGCAATCTTCCAATGGGCGCCAGCATATCGCTGTTCATGGTGCCGGTCCTGGCAGCGGCCGCGATCATGGTCCTGCGAGGCGTCGTCAAACGGGGAAGTGAAGCCTAGCCGCGTGCCGAGATGGCGCCGAGAGTTCCAGCCGACGCTCACGTGACCGCGATTCGTCGCCCGGGAATGCCGGCCAGTAGAGCTTGTAAAAGGTTCCTGGCGATCCACCTCCAAAGCTCAGCCTCAGGAGACATCGAATGAGACTGGCGATGATGACGCTCTTGGTTCTCGGCATCGGCCTGGCCGGCTGCGCCGGTTCCGGCAATGGCGGCGCGACCGGTGCGGCGCCGGACGCCTACATGGGCATTCGGCCGAATGTGAACGGCACCTGGAACGGCGCGACCAGCTCGTCCAGCATGCTCAAGCAACGGATCAAGCAGGATTGGGCCAAAGGGGCCACGAGCGGGGGCGCTGTTACCCAGTACTGACCTGGTGCTGGCGCCAGCCCACCTATGACGTCGACACGGTGAGCGTCGCGGCGCGAGGTACCGGCTTGAAGGTCAGCGCCACCGCGACGGCGGCGAGGCCGACGGCGAACGAGCCGATGTAGAGCCACGAGTAGCTCGCATAGGTGTCGAACACCCAGCCGCCTGCCCACGGCCCGAACGCCATGCCGAGGCTCGCCATGGCCGAGATCGCGCCGAACACCGTGCCCATGATGTGCGCGCCGAAGTAATCGCGCGCCAGGATGGCGTAGAGCGGCATCACGCCGCCATAGGCGATGCCGAACACGACCGACAGGGCATAGAGCTCGCCGAGCTCGCGGACGAAGAGGTAGGCGCCGGCGCCCAGCGCCTGCACCATCAGCCCGGCGACCAGCACCGGCTTGGCGCCCAGCCGATCGGCCAGCACGCCGAGCAGCAGCCGGCCGCCCAGGCCCGAGAAGCCGGCCAGGCTGTAGACGGTGACGGCCGCCATCGCCGGGATGCCGCAGCCGATGGCGTAGGTCACCATGTGGAAGATCGGGCCGGAGTGGGCGGCGCAGCAGGCGAAGTGGGCGAGCGCCAGCACCGCGAACTGTGGCGTGCGCAGCGCTTCCGCCGCGCTCATGCGCGTCCCGACGACCGCCGTGACCGGCGTTGCGATGCCGGGGGCGGGCGGGGTCGTGTCCAGCACCACCGGCGGGCGGCGCACCAGGAGCGAGGCGGGGATCAGCAGGATCCAGGCGGTGATGCCCACCACCAGCATCGCCGGCCGCCAGTCGTAGTTGTCTATGAGCCAGCGCGCGAAGGGCGCCACCGTGAGCGGCGCCGTCCCCGCGCCAGCCGACACCAGGGCGACGGCGAGGCTACGGTTCTTCTCGATCCAGCCTGACGCCAGCGCCATCATCGGTGCATAGAAGGCGCCGGCCGCCGCACCGACCAGGATGCCGAACACCAGTTGGAACTCGGCCAGGCCGGTGGCCCGGCTCGACAGCACCATGCCCAGCCCCAGCAGCACG
>JAEZHS010000712.1 GCA_023436825.1 Pseudomonadota bacterium
GGCGTGTCGGCGCGGCAGGGCAGCGCCCGTTTCGGCTCCGGGGTGTCGATGAAGACGTCGCGCAGGCGCGCCGCGCACGGATCCTGCACGGCCACGCCGTGGCCCAGGGCGCGGAACACGACATGGCGCGATGACGACAGGTGCCGCGCGGCCTCACGACCCCAGGACGGCGGTGTCAGCCAGTCGTAGGCACCGCTGAGCAGCAGCGTCGGCGTCGCCGCCTTGACCGGCTGGCGTTCCGATGGCGGCGCCGGCGCCACGCGCCATACCGGGCAGAAGGCCGGCGACTTGCTGGTCTTGGCAGTGAGGCCGTAGACGCCGCTCGCCTCGATCTGCTTGCGCCGCGCCGCGCGGTCGACAGCGGCCCAGGTCTCGCGACATTCGATGCTGTTGTAGAGCCCGTCGAACTGCTGGGCATTCTGCTCGAGCAGGCCGCCGTCGTTGCTCTCCAGGTCCTCGGCAAACATCTTCACAAGGCGCAGGTCGTTGCGCTGGAGGGCACTGACGGTCTCGGGGATCAGTGCCGCCTCGCCCTCACGCATCATGTGCAGCAGCACCATCAGGAGCTTGGGCCCGTCGAGTCGCACCGGTTGCGGTCCGTCCTCGAGCTGCAGCTGGAGCTCGAGCGGCGTGCCCTGTGCCGCTTCGATCGCGCTTTCGACGGTGACGCGCAACATCGGATGGCGTTCGCGGCACAGCGCGTCGTTGGCGCAGTCGGTATAGAGCTGCTCGAAGGCGCGGCGCACGATGTCGGGTTCGTTCTGCTCGCCGTTGACCTGCGGCGGGTAGACGCCGTCGAGCACGGCGGCACGTACCAGGTTGGGATGACGCCGCATCACCTCCAGCGCCCAGCGCGTGCCGTAGGAGACGCCGTAGATGTTGATGCGGCTCTGCGACATGGCGGCGGCGAGATCGGCCACGTCGTCGGCCAGCGCCGGCGTGGTGTACATGCCGAGATCGATCCTGCGCCGGTCGAGACCGGAGCGGCAGCGCGTGAGGATCTCGCGCTCCTGCTCCTCCGTCACCGCGCGGCGACGTGCCTTGGCGGGCTCGCTGGTGCGCGGATCGAAGCAGTCGAGATTGGGCGTGGCGCCGCCGGCGCCGCGTTGGCTCATAATGACGACGTCGCGCTTGCGGCGGATGTTGGCCGTCTCGTTCCACCAGTCGCCTTCAGCCAACGCGTCGGCGCCGGGAGTCGAGGCGACCAGCGGCGCATCGCCGGGACCGCCCGAGAGATAGACCATCGGCTCGGCGCTGGCCGTGCGCTTGGCCTTGAGCACAGCCACCTTCAGGCGCACCTCGCGGCCCTCGGGCTGTTCGCGATTCTCCGGCACGATCAGCACGTAGCATTCGATGCGATCGCCGCGCGGCGGCTTGAAGGAACAGCGCTCCCGCTCCAGTCGCGGCGCGGCCAACGCGCTTCCTGCCAAAATAATCAGGAATGCTGCCAAGCCGCCCCGCCAGCACAGTCGAGCCATGGACAAGTTGTGCCACATCGTGGCTTTTGAAGGCATGAAGTAATTCTATGGAAAGCCTCAAGGCGAACGCCTTGTCAGTTCCTCCCCTCGACCGCAAGTTGCCACAATGACCTCCCGTTCCTACTGGACCGCCGTTTGGTGCGGTTTCCTCGTCCTCACCATCGGTTTGGGCGTGCGCCAGAGCTTCGGCATCTTCCTGAAGCCTGTTTCGGCCGAGTTGCATGTCGGCCGCGAGTTGTTCTCCTTCGGCACCGCGCTCTCCATGCTGCTGATGGGCGCCGTGGCCCCGCTGTCGGGCCGGCTGTGCGACCGTTTCGGCTCGGCCTGGACGATCGCGGGCGGCGGCGCGATCTACGTGCTGGGCATGGTGGTGACGGCGACCATGCATGACGGCTTCATGCTGGTGCTGGGCAACATCCTGGTCGGCATCGGCCTGTCGGCGGCTTCGTTCGGACCGGTGCTGGGCGTGATCCTGCGCGTGGCGCCGCCCGCCAAGGCGGCGCTGGCGGTCGGCATCTGCTCGGCCGGCGGCTCGTTCGGCCAGTTCTTCATCGTTCCGCTGGCGGCCGTTCTGCAGAACTGGTTCGGCGACTGGCGGCCTACCATGTGGGCGCTGACCGGCATTGCCGTGCTGATGATCTTCCTGGCGGCCGGGCTCAACGACAGCCAGCAGATCGCTGCCAGCCGCAAGGCCGGAGGCGGCAAGCAGTCGACCGGGGAGGCGCTGTCGGAAGCCTTCGCGCAGAGGAGCTACGTGCTGCTGGTGATCGGCTACTTCGTCTGCGGCTTCCACGTCGCCTTCGTCGGCGGCCACCTGCCGGCTTACATCTCAGACAAGGGCATCGGGCTCTCGCTGTTCGGCATCAAGCTCTCGCCGGCCGAGCTCGGAGGCTGGGCGATCGGCATGGTCGGGCTGTTCAACATCGCGGGCGCCATCCTGTGGAGCTCGATGGGCGGCAAGTACAAGCGAAAGAACCTGCTCACGCTGCTCTACCTGCTGCGCTCGCTGGTCTTCCTGGGCTTCGTGCTGGCGCCCCTGTCGGCGGCCTCGGTGCTGATCTTCGCTGCGGCGCTCGGCTTCCTGTGGCTGGGCACAGTGCCCCTCACCACGTCGCTGGTCGGCTTCATCTTCGGGCCGGTGCATCTCACCATGCTGAACGGCATCGTCTTCTTCGGGCACCAGGTCGGCAGCTTCTTCGGCGGCTGGGGTGGCGGCCGGCTGTACGACCTGCAGGGCAACTACGACATGATGTGGTGGATCTCGATCGCGCTCGGCATCATCTCGGCCCTGCTGCACTGGCCGATCGTCGAGGAGCGGCTCGCGCGGCCGACCGCGGCGGTGCCGCAGCCGGCGTGACCATGATCGCCCATTCCAAGCTGGAGGGCTGGCGCTCCGTCGTCCTGTGGGGCGCCGCCTCCCTGCTGATTGCCGCGGTGGCGGTGTCGTTCGTGATGTGGGGCCTGAACGGCCCGGCCTACCTGATCGACCTGATTGCGGCGTATTGCCTGTAGCCGGGTCGTCGCGGCACTGTTGTCGCCGTGACTCCGATGCTCCGCCTGATACCCGCCGCACTCGCCCTGTTCCTGTTGGCTGCCCCGGGCTTCGCCCAGGAAACTCGTGTCGCGGCGGCGGCGGACGCCGACGTGATCGCCCTGTACAGCCGGCACGTCGAGAAGCGTCTTTTACGCGCACACTTCGATCGCGCGGCCACCAAGGTTTCGCTCGTGCCGTTCGGGCCACCGGGCGTCGAAAATTTCGCCGTGGCGCCCAACGGCGCGTTTGTCGTGTACAGCGCCACCGACGCCCCTGCAGCGGGCAAACCCGTTACTTACCTGATCCTGCTGGACGAAGCCGGCCATGCGCTTGGCGAGCCACTGCGCAGCCCGGTCGGGGCCATCACCGAGATAGCGGTATCGCCAAAGGGCGACCGGATCGCCGTCAGCAGCGACCGGGGCTGGCTCGCTCTGCTGGCGATCGAAGGAACCGGCACGGCGAGGCGGCTCGCACTGCGCACGGCTTTCGGGGTCGCCGCCGACAGGCAATTCACCTTTGCATTCCGCCCTGATGGCGGCCTGATGACCATCGTGGACGATTGGGTGGCGACGTATCGGTCCAACGACGGCGCGATCCAGCGCACGCTCGATCTCAAGTCGATCAATCGCGACCTGACGCCGGCCGAGCAGAACATCGGTGCTCTCTTCAAGCTGACATGGTCGCCGCGCGGAGATCGGTTCGCGGTCGGCTGGGGCCCCGGTCCCATGATGATCACCATTTTTGATTCCGGCGGCCATCGCCTGAAGCCGGCCGGGCCTGAGAACGGGTTCGATTTCGGCGCGAGCAAGGTCGAATTCGTCGATGGCGGCGACGCCGCGATTCTGTACGGGCTGGAAGCGCCGCTTCTGGTCCGCATGAAATCGCTCGCCTTCAGCGCCTTCGGTGACCCGGGTGTGTCGGTGGACGGGTCCGCGCGGCTGGCAGGCGGACGCGAGATCGCCCTATTGGCAGGCGACCAAATCGCGCTGTGGTCCCTGGAGGGCAAGCGGCTGACGAAGCCGGTCGGGTTCGAGAACTACAGCCTCGGCGCCGCAATGGCAGGCGCAAAAGACGACGTGATCGTGGCTGCTGAGCGGGCCGGCTGGATCGATCTCTACGCCAAGGACGGCAAGTTCCTCCGCCGGATCCAGTCGGGCGGGCGAGCCCCTCGTGGATTCGTCGCCTTGTCGGCGGATGGCGCCACGCTCGCCGCACTTGGCTCGGATGACCTCGGCGTGATTTCGCAGCTGAGTGCACGGGCGTGGGGCGCCGCGCTCTCGCCGCAAGGTGGGCCGCTCGTCGCTGTGGCCGCCAACGGCAGCCGGATCGCCGCGGAAGGAGCCGACAAGACCTTGCGTTGCTGGTCGAGGGACGGCGTCGAGGCCGACACCATCTCCCTCAAAGCGGGGGAACAGGTTCCGGGCCGTAGGCTCTCCGGCCTCGCCGTTTCAACGAATGGCGATGCAATCGCCGCCGCCGAAGAAGGATCGGCCGTATGGCTTGCCGATCCGGCGGACAAGAGGGTTCGCCGGATAGCGCTGGCGGCCCGAAGCGTTGCGCCCTTGCCCGATGGCACCGGCTTCGCCATCGGCCTGGCCGATGGCACGGTCGCACGCGTTTCCCGCGACGGCACCGTACGGCAGCTGCCGTTCAAGGTCTCGGACATCGGTGGCGTTGGCCGCATCGTCCTTGCGCCGGATGGCCAGAGCTTCATTGCTGTCGAGGACGACGACAGACAGGCCCGCCATTTCGCCTGGGATGGCAGGGTACTGGCTGGGCCGTATCGGCCCGACCAGTCCGAGACGATCAGTGGCGCCTTTTTTCACGATGGCTCGCCCAAGCTGATCCTGAGCAATGCCGGTTCGGCGACGGATGAGAGTTACACCCTCGTGGTCAAGTCACTCGGTCCGGCTCGCTGAAGGATCAGAGCACGAACTTGCTGAGATCCGCGTTCTTCGCCAGCGAGCCGACGCGCTCGCGCACGTAAGGCGCGTCGATCTCGATCTTCTCGCCGGGCTTGTCGGAAGCGGTGAAGCTGATCTCCTCCAGAAGCTTCTCCATCACCGTGTGCAGGCGGCGCGCGCCGATGTTCTCGACCGTCTCGTTGATCTCGGCCGAGAGCTTGGCGAGTTCGTCGATCGCATCGGGCTTGAAGTCGAGCTCGACCTTCTCGGTCGCCAGCAAGGCCTTGTACTGCTTGACCAGGCTCGCCTCGGGCTCCGTCAGGATGCGGCGAAAATCCTCCTGGCTGAGCGATGCCAGGCTGACGCGGATCGGCAGGCGGCCCTGCAATTCAGGCAGCATGTCGGACGGCTTGGCGAGATGGAAGGCGCCCGAGCAGATGAACAGGACGTGGTCGGTCTTCACCGGCCCATGCTTGGTGTTCACCGTGGTGCCCTCGATCAGCGGCAGCAGGTCGCGCTGCACGCCTTCTCGGCTCACGTCGCCGCCGCCGCGGAACTCGCTGCGCGCCGTGATCTTGTCGATCTCGTCGATGAAGACGATGCCGTTCTGCTCGACCGAATCGCGCGCCTCGCGCACCACCTTCTCCTGGTCGAGCAGCTTGTCGCTCTCCTCGCGCATCAGCGTCTCGTAGGACTCGGCCACCGTCATCTTGCGCTTCTTGGTGCGCCCGCCGAACGCCTTGCCCAGCATGTCGCCGATATTGATCATGCCGACCGAAGCGCCGGGCTGGCCCGGCACTTCGAACTGCATGGGCGTGCCGGTGTCGGCGACCTCGATCTCGACCTCGCGCTCGTTGAGCTCGCCGGCACGCAGCTTGTGGCGGAAGCGCAGCCGCGTCTCCTCGCTGGCGCCGCTGCCGCAGAGGGCGTCGAGCACGCGGTCCTCGGCGGCGATCTCGGCCTTGGCGCGCACGTCCTTGCGCAGCCGCTCGCGCGCCATGTCGATCGCGGCCTCCATCAGGTCGCGCGCGATCTGCTCGACATCGCGGCCGACATAGCCGACCTCAGTGAACTTGGTGGCCTCGACCTTGAGGAACGGCGCGTTGGCGAGCTTGGCGAGGCGGCGCGCGATCTCGGTCTTGCCGCAGCCGGTCGGCCCGATCATCAGGATGTTCTTGGGCAGCACCTCTTCGCGCAATGTCTCGGGCAGCTGCAGGCGGCGCCAGCGGTTACGCAGGGCGATGGCGACGGCGCGCTTGGCGTCCTGTTGGCCGACGATGTGCTTGTCGAGCTCGGAGACGATCTCGCGAGGGGAAAAGTCGTTGCTCATTTCGTTCAAAGCTTCTCGATGACGAGATTGTGGTTGGTGTAGACGCAGATGTCGGCGGCGATGCCCATCGACTTGCGCGCGATCGCCTCGGCGTCGAGGCCCTCGACGTCGAGCAGCGCGCGCGCCGCGGCCAGCGCGTAGTTGCCACCCGAACCGATGGCGATGATGCCGCCCTCGGGCTCCAGCACGTCGCCCGAGCCCGACAGCAGCAGCGACACATCCTTATCGGCTACCGCCATCATCGCCTCCAGCCGGCGCAGATAGCGGTCGGTGCGCCAGTCCTTGGCGAGCTCGATGCTGGCGCGCAGGAGTTGGCCGGGATGGCGCTCGAGCTTGCTCTCGAGGCGCTCGAACAGGGTGAAGGCGTCGGCCGTCGACCCGGCAAAGCCCGAGACGATCTGGCCGTTACCCAGCCGGCGCACCTTCTTGGCGTTGCCCTTGACGATGGTCTGGCCCATCGAGACCTGGCCGTCGCCCGCCATCACCACCTGGCCGCCCTTGCGGACGGAAAGAATGGTCGTGGCGTGCCAGCCCGGCCCGGAGGAAGTTTCGGATTGTGGGGACATGGGCCCCGTAAATAATCATTAACAGGGACAAATCAATCGTTAGCCGCAGCGACCTTCACGCGTCGTGCTAACGTCCCGGCATGAACGAACAGCCTGTCATCGTTATTGGCGCCGGCATCGTCGGTACCGCGACCGCCCGCGCCCTGCAGCGCGAGGGCCATGCCGTCACCCTGATCGACAGCGGCGAGCCCGGTCGGGCTACCTCCTATGGCAATGCCGGTTTCATCGCCATCGACCACGTCCTGCCGCTCGCCCGGCCGTCGACCCTGAAGCGCGTGCCGAAGATGCTGATGGACCGCAACGGGCCGCTCACGGTCCATCCGCCAAGCATCGCCGCGCTGCTGCCCTGGATGGCCAGGTTCGCACTCGCTGCCTACAGCCGGGCAGAGGTCCAGAAGGGCGTCGATTCGTTCGGCCCGTTGATGGCCGAAGCCAACATCGCCTGGAAGGCCGAGATCCAGGCGTCGGGCCTGGGTGAGCTCTTCAAGACCCAGGGTGCACTCTACGTCTACGAAAGCGAGGCAGCCTTCGCGTCGGGCGCGGAGGAGCGCGCGCTGCAGGAGGCCAAGGGCACGGTGTTCGAGATCGTCGACGGCAATCGCGCGCGCGAGCTCGCGCCGGGCCTCAGCCAGCACATCGTGCGCGGCGTCTACTACCCGCACGGCATGCACACCATCAATCCCTACCGG
Source organism: Pseudomonadota bacterium (assembly GCA_023436825.1). The sequence continues at coordinate 7,502 of JAEZHS010000712.1, forward strand.
GTGGTGGCGACGCTCGCCGAGCGCTTCGCGGCCGACGGCGGCACGATCCTGCGCAGCCGCGTGCGCGGCTTCGGCCGTGACGGCAATCGCGTGACGTCCGTCCAGACCACCGACCAGAGCCTGTTCGCCAAGGCCGTGGTCATCGCCGCCGGTCGCGCCTCGAGCGAGCTGACGCGACTGCTGGGCTTCAACGCGCCTCTGGTCGCCGAGCGCGGCTATCACGTCATGCTGGCGCCCGACAATGTGCGCTTCGACCTGCCGGTCAGTCCGGCCGAGCGCGGCTTCTTCATCACGCCGATGGAGGAAGGACTGCGCGTGGCCGGCACCGTCGAGCTCGCCGCGCCGCACCAGCCGCCGTCGTGGCATCGCGCGGATCTATTGGTGCGGCATCTCAAGGACATCTTCCCCGGCGTCGGCGGCGCCGAGCAGAGCCGCTGGATCGGCGAGCGACCGAGCCTGCCCGACTTCCGGCCGGCGATCGGCCGCGCGCCCCGGCTCGCCAATGTCTATTGCGGCTACGGCCATCAGCATGTCGGGCTGACGCTCGCCACGGCGACCGGCCGGCTGATCGCCCGCCAGATGATGGGCGAGGACCTGCCTCCGACATTGCAGGCCTGCGATCCTGGCAGGTTCGGTTAGGTTGCGTCGTGCCGGCGGGGGGACTAGCGTTTACGGGCTGATCTGGCGAATCGACAGCTCCCAGGAGGCCGGCATGAGTTCTCATCGCAGCCCCGCAGAAGTTCGTTCCAGCGTAAAGCATCCCATCATCGACGCCGACGGCCATTGGATCGAGTACGGCCCGGTCTTCGCCGAACGCATGCGCAAGGTCGCAGGCGACAAATCGGCAGATGGTTTCCTCGCCGCGCAGCGCCGCATTCCCGACGCGCTCAACCTCTCGGTCGCCGAGCGCAAGCAGCGCGGCATCGCCATGGAGGGCTACTGGAGCCGCCAGACCACCAATACGCGCGATCGCGCCACTGCGATGATGCCGCGCATGCTCTATGACCGGCTCGACGAGCTCGGCATCGACTTCGGCGTGATCTATCCGACAGCCGGCCTCAGCATCCCGCGCATCCCCGACGATGAGACGCGGCGCGCCGTGGTGCGCGGCTTCAACATCGTCACTCATGAATACTTCGCCAAGCTGTCGGACCGGCTGACGCCGGCGGCCGTGATCCCGATGTTCACGCCCGAGGAAGCGATCGCCGAGCTCGAGTTCTGCACCAAGGAGCTCGGAGCCAAGGTCGGCATGTTCGGCGGCGGCATCCCGCGCCGCATACCGATGGCCAAGGATCTCGACCCGGTGCTCGGGCGCTTCGCCGTGACCTACGAGAACCTCGGCATCGACAGCGACCACGACTACGACGCGGTCTGGCAGAAGTGCCGCGAGCTGCGCATTGCGCCCACCTTCCATGCCGGCGGCCGCGGCTTTGGCCTGCGCAACTCGCCCAGCAACTTCACCTTCAACCATATCGGCCACTTCGCGGCGGCCGGCCATGCGATCGCCAAAGGGCTGTTCCTGGGCGGCGTGACACGGCGCTTTCCCGACCTCAACTTCGCCTTCCTCGAGGGCGGCGTGGGCTGGGGCTGCCAGCTCTTCGCCGACCTGATCGAGCACTGGGAACGGCGCGGCGCCAAGGGCATCGCCTACATGGATCCCAAGAAGCTCGATCGAAAGATGCTCAGGAGCTTGGTGGACAAATACGGCTACGAGGAGATCGCGGCCGAACTCGACAAGCGCGACGGGTGGCCGTCCAAGGAGGAGGATGAGGCGACCGGCGGCGTGCCGGTGCTCGACGACTTCGCAGCCTGCAAGATCACGCGCAAGGAGGACTGGGTCGACCTCTACGCCCGGCCCTACTATTTCGGCTGCGAGGCCGACGACCGCATGAACGTCACGGCGTTCGGCAAGGCCAATCCGTTCGGCGCGCGCATCAACGCGATCTTCAGCTCCGACATCGGCCACTTCGACGTGCCCGACATGCTGAGCCCCGTGCCTGAGGCGCACGAGCTGGTCGAGGACGAGCTGATCACGCCCGCCGATTTCCGCGACTTCACCTTCACCAACGCCGTGCGCTTGTGGGGCCAGCAGAATCCGAGCTTCTTCGAGGGCACGTCGGTGGCGAAGGAAGCGGCGGCAGTGCTGAACGGGGAGCGGGCGCGCGTCGCCGCCGAGTAGATAGTGTTCCTCCCCAGCGTAGCTGGGGAGGTGCCCGCGCAGCGGGCGGAGGGGTCATGAGCGCCAGTTCTGATGCTCATGACCCCTCCGTCGCCGTCTGACGGCGACACCTCCCCTTCGCGGGCTCCGCGAAGGGGAGGAAGTCATGAACCGTACTGCAGCAACGTCTCACCGTTGGCTTTCAGCCAGGCGCGCGGCGGCTCCATCGGCCCGTCGCAGAGTTCGCGCGCCAGGGCCCAGAAGCGCGGCCCATGGTTGTGGTGCACGAGATGGGCGACTTCGTGCGCCACCAGGTAGTCCAGCACTTCCGGCGGTGCGAACACCAAACGCCAGGAGAACGACAGGCCGCCGTCCGGCCCGCAGCTGCCCCACCGCGAACGGCTGTCGCGCACGCTGATGCGCTTGAACGGCCGTCCCGCGCGCAGGGCCTTGGCGTGGACCAGCGGCACCAGCCGCCGCCGCAGCTCGGCCGTCAGCCAGTCGCGCAGCCGGCGCGACAGGTGTTCGGTCCGGCCGGCGACATGGATCTCGCCCGGCTCACGCCACACCGTGCCGCGCCTGTCGGCGCGATGGCGGATGAGGTGCGGCTCGCCGAACAGCGGGACCTCGGCGCCGTCGGCGAACGGCCGACGGACCGGCAGCCTTTTCAGGCGGGCGGCGATCCAGCCGGCCTGGGATTCGGCGAAACCCACGGCCGTCGCCCGCGACATGCGCAGCGGCGCCGTCAGCAGGATGCGCCGATGGGCTGCATCCACCCGCAGGGAGACCCGGCGGGCGCGACCGCTGCGCACGAAAGTCACAGGCAGGGTATCGCCTGCATGAACAATGGTCAGTTGCTCCGGCTCGGGCGCCGCTCTAGGCAGGACGAAACGCAACACAGTGCCGGACAACGACATGCACCCGATCATACAACAGAGGAGCTGTTGACGTGACCCTCGATCTTGCCCGGCTGCGCGCAGAGACGCCCGGCTGCGCCCACGTCCTGCACCTCAATGCCGCCGGCTCTGCCTTGCCCAGCCAGCGCACCCTCGACGCCACCTTGAACCATCTGCAGCTCGAGGCCGAGATCGGCGGCTACGAGGCGGCGGCCGAGGCGCATGACGAGCTGGAGGGCTTCTATCCGGCAGTCGCGAAGGTGATCGGCGCCAAGGCCGACGAAGTCGCCTTCGTCGAGAACGCCACCCGGGCCTGGGACCTCGCCTTCTATTCCCTCGACTTCAAGCCGGGCGATCGCATCCTGACCTGCGTCAGCGAATATTCGTCCAACTACATTTCCTACCTGCAGGTCGCCAAGAAGACCGGCGCGGAGATCGTCGTGGTGCCCGACGACAATTACGGCCAGATCGATCTCGGCGCGCTGGAACGGGCGATCGACCAGCGCACCCGGCTGGTGTCGATCTCGCACGTGCCGACCCAGGGCGGCCTAGTGCAGCCGGCGGAGGCCGTCGGCAAGATCGCCAACGACGCCGGGGTGCTCTACCTGCTCGATGCCTGCCAGTCGGTCGGCCAGTTGCCGGTCGATGTCGCCAAGATCGGCTGCGACTTCCTGTCGGTGACGGGCCGCAAGTACATGCGCGGGCCGCGCGGCACCGGCTTCCTCTACGCCAAGCGCGCGACGACGGCGCATATCGAGCCGCTGCTGCTCGACAATCACGCCGCCAAGTGGACCGAGGACAATGCCTACACGGTGCGCGACGATGCGCGGCGCTTCGAGAACTGGGAGCGCTATTTCGCCGGCGTCATCGGGCTGAAGGTCGCCGCCGACCAGATCAACGAGCTCGGCATGCAGCCGATCTGGGCTCGCCTGCGCGAGCTGGCCGACGGCCTGCGCGCGCGGCTCGCGACCCTGAAGGGCGTCAAGCTCACCGATCTCGGCAAGGTGAAGGGCGGCATCGTGACCTTCGCGGTCGACGGCCAGGACCACAACGAGCTTAAGGCCAGGCTGCGCGAGCAGGCGATCAACGTCACCGTCTCGACGCAGTTCTCCTCGCGCCTCGATCTCAAGGGCCGAGGCCTGCTGAACGTGATGCGCGCCTCGGTGCATGTCTACAACACCGAGGACGAGCTCGATCGCTTCGTGTCCGCGCTCGACGCGGCCATCCAGTAGCTCTGCACAGGGGTTCAACCGGCTGAACGGCAGACCGGATCGGGGACGCGCGACTCCGCCCGGCAAACGCCGCAAGCGGCGGTGCCTGCACCGCCGGCAGCGGTGCAGGGATCCGGCATTCCCGTCTTCTCCGCCCGACCGTCTTGTGGGTCTTGAGAGACCGACCCCCCATCGATTGAGCCATCGTCGAATTCCCGATGTTCCCGCTATTATCGCTACTGGTTTTCAGGACGGGACGGCGGCTGGCCCCCTTCCTCGGGGCCCGGGCGCGCCCATCCGATCGGGACAGCCGGATGGGCTCGCGCGGTCTCTGCCGCGCGCCATGATAGTCGGATGAACGATGCATAGAGCGATGCTGCCCGAAAGCGCAGCGGCAAGGTCTATATAACTCTAGTGCCGATCACTGTCAATAACTATGGTCTCGGCCGCTTTCGGTTTCATGGGTTTTTTCGTGCCGTGGGGGAGCCTTTGAACGAATCTATTACGGTTCTTTTTTGGCGGACCGCAGAGCGCCAAAAAACTGCCCGGGAGCGAGCATCGGTGCCAGCAAGGCTGTCATTCGCTTCGACCAAAGTCATGATCGCTGTGACGCGCTACCAGACGCTGCGATCATTTCCCCGACTGCTGGCGCAGGTAGGCGATGATGTCGCCGCGGTCCCGCGGCAGGGCCACGCGGAAGTTCATGCGCTGGCCGGGGATCAGCGCCTGCGGATTGGTGAGCCAGGCGTCGAGCGTCTTCTCCTCCCACACCACGGGCGAGCTCTTCACCGCGGCCGAGTAGTTGAAGTTCGCCGCCGAACCCGCCTTGCGGCCGTAGACGCCGCGATGCGCCGGACCGACTCGGTTGGCGTCGAGCGAATGGCAGCCGCCACAGCGCGATTCGTAGAGTTCCCGGCCGTGTGCCGCGTCGGCCGCGGC
>JAEZHS010000722.1 GCA_023436825.1 Pseudomonadota bacterium
GGCAGTCGCCGCGCTCGCAGCGCGCCGGCACGCGTTTGCACAGGACCAAGCCGTCGCGCTTGAACGGCACGACCTCGGGCTCGCGCCACGGCGTGTGGTGGAAATGGATGCGCGCCGCCGGCTGGCCCGCCTTGCCCTCGGCGCCGCGGTCGACCAGCGGCTCGAACAGGCCGCCGTCGGTAGCGTAGACGTAGTAGTCGTCGCCGCCGATCTCGGTGAGCCGCGTCGGTGTCGGCGCCGGCACGGGCCCCTGCAGCAGGCCGATATGCGCCAGCACGCGGCGCATGCCGTCCTCGGCGACTTTCAGCGAACCGGGCGTCACCAGCCCGCCGCCGCCGAGCTCGGTGCCCATGGAAACCACACCCTGGCGGTACGATGCCGAGTTAAAAGTCTTGCCGCCGCCTTGCGGCGCCGAGGCGAGGTAGCTCACCGGGGCGCCGAAGGCTTTCAGCATGCCGATGACCTTCTGCATGCGCGCCGCATCGTCGTGCTTGGGCGCCAGCGCGCTCGGGATGTAGGTGAGCGAGCTGCCGCCGGAGTGGAAGTCGAAGCTGTAGTCGAAGCCCGGCAGCAGGGCATGTTCGATGAAATAGGCGATCTGCTGGGTGATGGTGCCTTCGGCGTCGCCGGGAAAGGAGCGGTTGAGGTTGCCATCGTCGATCGGCGAGGTGCGGCGGCCTTCCATCGCCGCCGGGAAGTTGGCCGAGGGCAGGATGACCAGCCGGCCCTTGATGTCCTTCGGCTGCAGCGCGCGGATGAGGTTGCCGAGGCCGATCTGCCCCTCCCACTCGTCGCCGTGGTTGCCCGCCTGCATCAGCACGCTGGGGCCGTCGCCGTTCTTGATGCGTACGATCGGAATCGGGATCCAGCCGTAGGCCGAGCGGTGCACCGAATGCGGCACGCGCACGAAACCCGTGGCCTTGCCTTCGGCTAAAAGGTCGATATCGGCCGATAGGCGGCTCATGGCCGAGAAATCCGTGCGTTGCATCCCGCTGTCCCTTCATTGATTAAGATCGCTGATCGGTTATCCGTCGATCAGTCGGGTGAGTGCAATGGCCAAGAAGACGTCGATCAAGCCCAGGAAGCCCACGAGGAAGGTCGCCAAGCCGAAACTCCTCGCCGGCGGCAACCCGCAGATCGCGAAGGCTGACGGCGATGCCCCGGTGCAGGCCTATATCGCGGCCATGCCGGGCTGGAAGCGCGACGTTGGGCGCCGTCTTGACGCGCTCATCGTCCGCGCCGCTCCCGGCGTGCGCAAGGCGGTCAAGTGGAACTCGCCGTTCTACGGGATGGAGGATCGAGGCTGGTTCCTCAGCTTCCATTGCTTCGCGCGCTACGTGAAGTTGGCCTTCTTCCGCGGCGCCTCGCTCAGTCCCGTTCCGCCCGGCGAGTCCAAGCAGAAGGACGTGCGATACCTCGACATCCACGAGACTGACCCGCTCGACGAAGCCCGGCTTGCTTCCTGGGTGAAGCAGGCCAGCCGATTGCCCGGCTGGGGCGGCGCCTGACTCTGGGTTAGGATGCAGCTTCGGGAGGTGGTCCGATGAGTGTTGATTTTGATGTCACCATGCCTCTGTCCGGCGCGTCGTTCGGCGCGACGGTCCGGCTGACCAGGCCGTTGTCGCAGGGCATTCCTGAAGGCCTGCCCGGCGTGCTGGCGGATGCCGACGGCCTGCTGCTGATCCCGGGTCTGCAGGAGATCGCGGACAAGCCCGAGCTGCTGGTCGCCCTCAGCCGCGCGTTCGGCTCCGAGGTCGAGGACTATCGCTACACGCTTACGCAGCGCAACTCGGTGCACACGACGGTGCCGGAGATCTTTCTGGTGTCGAACATGGCGCCGGTGAACAAGAGGCCACCCCGGCGGCCCGATCCGCCGATGACGGCCGATGGCCGGCTGCCGGTGCAATACCCGCACCGCAAGGGCTGGCATACCGACCAGAGCTATCGCCGGCCGCCGCCCGATATCTCGCTGTTCTATGCCGTGACGCCGGTCGCGCGCGATCGCGGCCAGACGCTGTTTGCCGACGGCACGGCGGCCTATGCGGCGCTGCCCGCTCATCTGAAGGCGAGGGTCGACGGGCTGCAGGGCCTGCATTGCCAGCCGGGTACGGCGCGCTCGCGCGAGGGCGCGCTGGCCGGCCGCACCGATATCGAACAGGCGCCGACTGCGCGCTCGCAGCCTCAGCCGGTCGTGCGCATCCATCCCGTGACCGGCAAGCCTGCGCTCTACATCTGCGAATGGGGTCAGATGGACTGGGTCGACGGGCCGTTCGTCGGCCTGGAACCCGGCCCGCGCGGCGAGGGCGCCGCGCTGCTGGACGAACTGATGGCGCACTACACGCGGCCGGAGTTCGTCTACGTCCACGAATGGACGGTGGGTGACCTGGTGGTGTGGGACAATCGCTGCCTGGTCCATGCCGCAACCTGGTACGACGGCGAGGCGGAGCAGCGCATGATGTGGCGCACCACGGTACGCGGCAATCCGGGCGCGATCTACGAGGGCGAGGCACGGAGCTGGATGCCGCGCGAACAGGTGCCGGCGTAGTTCCCGGGACCGCGAGCCTGGTGCCGCGCCCCGAAATGGTCCAGGGACGACGAGAATGCCAGCACTGCTGGCAGAGCAGTTTTTTTTGGCGCTCTACGGTCCGCCAAAAAAAACAAGAACCGAAGTTGACACTATAAATCACCTGAGTTATATTAGCCTCGCGCTCGCCTCCCGGCGGCTCCGCTCTATGCATCGTTCATCCGATACCATCGCGCCCGGCGGCAGCCCTGCCAGGTCCAGGTTTCCGTCATCCCGAGCGACGCTCGAAGGGCGGTTCGGTCGTGGTGCGTGAAAACGCGCGGCGGAAATGCCGAAATTCAAAAAGGCCGAAGATTCAATGGTTTCGCTGGTGTTTGCGGCTCTGCCGTAATCCGGCGAAATTCGCGCCGACCAGCCGTCGGCCGGCGGAAAGGGCGCAAACCCCGAGCGCCACCGACTGCAGTGCATGCACCACTCGGCAAGACCGAGAGGTGCTGCACGCATGGGTTCAAGCGGGGCCGACGCCTTCTGGACCACTATTATGTCGAGACACTATCCCTTCGGGCAGGGAAAGACCTTCATCTCCGGCCCGAGATCATAGGGCGCCGGAACCTGGGTCAGCGAGGTGACCTCGCCAAACAGCGCCCAGTCGAAGGCACGTTGATACCGTGAGCAGAACTCCCGGTCGTGGACCGGCCGCTGCGCCGTGCGATTGGCGATCTCGGTGACCATGACGTCGAGGTTGGCGTGCTTGCGCTTGACCAGGGATTTCAACTCGTTGGCGTTGCTCGCAAGCTCGGGACTGAACTTCTTGACGAACGCCGCGTACTCGTCATTCAGGTAGACCTTGCCGTCGGCGCCTTTGCATTGATGGGCGCCGACGACGAGCTGTTGCTGGACCATGCGGACGCGAAAGGCGCTGAGGTCGGTGTCGTTGTAGCAGACCGAGCGGAGGTTGGAGGGAGAAGGCACTGATGCGACAGGTGCCTGATAGTCGGCCGAGATCTTCTTTTCAGGTGGAGTCGGATTACAGGCCGCAAGAGACAAAGCGCACAAGACAAACAACGGAAGCGACTGTTTCTGCATCTTTGTTTTCCTTAAGAGGGGCAATCTCTTATTGCTCGATCTAAAGACTCCAATGCAAGACGGTTCCGCGCCATATCGCCTGCCCTGTTTTTGCCTTATTCGGAAATGCGGGCGTGGCTCGCGAAGACACCGAGCGCTGCGGCGATGACCGGTCGTGTCGCGCGATCGGCGCGCCACACCAGGACGAGATCGCGGAACAGCGGCGGCGAGAGACCGAAAAGGTCGATGCGGCCCGCGGCGGCCGCCTCGCGTGCGGCGACCTCGGAAACGATCGCCCAGCCGAGCCCGGCTGCGACGAACGCCGTCATTGCCTCGGCGCTGGCGATGTCGCTGACGCGGATGCGCTTGGCGTTGGCCGCGCCGAGCCAAGCGTCCGCGGCGCGCCGGATCGTCCCGCCGCGGTCATAGAGAAAAAGCTGGCGGCCTTCGAGGTCGCGCGGCCGGATCGTGCGGCTGGCCGGCGCCTGGCCTGGCGGCGTGATGCACACCAGCCGGTCATGGAAGAAGAACCTGGTGCGCAGATGGCGATGGCGCACCGGCGCGGTGAGCAGGCCGAGATCGGTCGCGCCGTCGAGCAGGCCCGGGATCAGGTCGGCGGTGTTGCCGGTGATGATCCTGAGGTCGATGCCGGGATGGCGCAGACGCAGGTCGGCCATGACCGGCGGCAGCAAATGCGTGATCGCCGTGGCGCCGGTCGCCAGGACGAGAGGGCCCGAGATCGCGGCCTTGGCGCGGGCAATTTCGTCGATCGCCCGGTCGATCTCGGCGAACGCGCGCGAGCTCGCCGCGATCAGCGTCTCGCCTTCCGGCGTCGGCCGGGCGGTCTTGCCGATGCGTTCGAGTAGCCGCGTGCCCAGCTGCTGCTCGAGCAGGCGGATGTGATTGCTGACGGCGGGCTGGGTGAGGCCGAGCGTCCTGGCCGCCGCCGAGAAGCCGCCCAGGCGCGCCACCTCGCGCAGGGCGCGAAGCCGCTCGAGGCTCGGCAGATGGCGGCGTGCGGCGTTCACGGCCTCATAGTTTTAGAAATGATTTTTATCAGAAACAACAATTTCCAGAATGACCGGCCATGCCCGATTCTCAGACCGACACAATCCGAGGAGGTCCGCATGGAAATGCCCAGAACACCGATCGGCGGCAGTTCTGCCTGGACGGTGCCGCAGGTGATGCAACGCGACGATTGGATCTGCCGGCTGACGGAGTCCGATGTCGCCGAGATCGACGCCGCCGTGCACGCGACGCGCAAGCGCGGCCTCGGCATCCAGCAGATCGAGCGCGACGACTTTCCGCTCGACCGGCTGACGAGGCGGCTCGGCGCGCTCAGGGCGCAGATACGGTCCGGCCTCGGCTTCGGCTACATCAAGGGGTTGCCGGTCGAGCGTTATGACCGTGAGGCGCTGATCCGTATCTACTGGGGGCTCTCGCGCCACTTCGGCGATCCCATCACCCAGAACCGCAACGGCCATGTCGTGGGCCATGTCATCGATGTCGGCGACACCGAGCAGCATCACGACAGGCGATTGACCCAGAGCACGGCCGAGCTCTGCTTCCACACCGATTCCTGCGACGTCGTCGGCCTGCTCTGCATCAACCGCGCCCAAAGCGGCGGCGAGAGCCGGATCGTGAGCGGCATCGCGGTGCATGACGAATTGATGCGGCGCCGGCCCGACCTGCTGGCCGAGCTCTACAAGCCGATCTACATGGACCGCCGCGGCGAGGTGCCGGCGGGCAAGAAGCCGTGGTTCGGCATGCCGCTCTTCTCCTGGCATCGCGGCCAGTTCATCGGCTATTCGCCGATCCGGCAGTACATCGAATCGATGGTGCGCTTCCCCGACGCGCCGCGCATGTCGAATGCGCAGAGCGAGGCGCTCGATGTCTACTACGGGCTCTGCGAGGAGGAGCGTTTCTGCCTTAAACTGCACTTCGAGCCGGGCGACATCCAGTTCCTGCAGAACCACGTCGTCTTCCACTCGCGCACCGAATATGCCGACGGCGCGAGTGCCGATGGGTGGCCGAAGCGTCACCTGATTCGGATGTGGCTGTCGCTGCCCGACGGCCGTCTCCTGCCGCCGCACATGGCGGAAAAGTGGATCAACATCACGGTCGGCACGAAGCGCGGCGGCGTGCCGACGGACAAGGAGCCGGTGATCCCGCTCGATCCGTTCACCCCGGCTTACGCCTAGCCCAGCTAGCCCTGAGGACCTGGGCCGCGGTAGGTCGCGCCGGCGATGAAGCGGTCGATCTCGGCATCGCTGAGCGCTCGCCCGCGCGGGTCGCAGCGCACGCCGTACAGGATCCACTGGTAGCCGGCGCCCTGCGCCGGGCCGTAGCGTCGCAGGCCGACGCAAGCCCGGCCGGACGCGCTGGTGAAGGTCATGTAGTCGGCGCCGCCGCGATTGCCGAGCGGCGAGAAATTGCGAAGCATGTCGGGATCGCGCATCTCCGAGCGGATCTCCTGGTGCAGCGATGCGCCTTCCATCAAGGCCGCGCCCAGGCTGGTCGCCTCGGCCAGGTAGTAGAAGATGCCGGCGCCGTCGGCGGCGCCGGACGCCATCCATCGCCGGAAGGTGCCACCGGCATTGCCGCCCCATCCGTGCTCGCCGCCGGCGTAGTTCTGCGTCGTGCTGCACTTCAGCCCGGCCGGCACCGAGAGCCGCGAGTGACTGCAGTCGATGCCGTACCAGCGCGGCGTGTCCTGGCCGGCGGACGGGCCGGCCATCATCAAAGCCAAGGCCGCGCCGGCCAAGGCACACAAGGATCTGCTCGTCATTGGATTGTTCCTTCCCCCCGGCTTCCTTTACCCGCGCCCCGCGGGGCCGTCACCTGCTAGGCTCGGCGGGACGCATCCAGAGGTCGTTCGGAGTTTTCAGGTGAGATACGTACGCGGGACTGCGCTGCACGCGATTTCGGACTATGGGATAGCCGAAGGCGATGTGCCGCAGCCCGGTCCTGGCCAGGTCCAGATCAAGGTCGCCGCCTGCGGCATCGGCTACGTCGATGTTCTGGTGGCGCTGGGCGGCTACCAGGTGAAGCCCAGCCTGCCCCACACGCCCGGGCAGGAGATCGCCGGCACGGTCTCGGCGATCGGTGACGGCGTTGCGGGCCTTTCGGTCGGCGACCGCGTCCTGGCGGCGGCACAAGGCGGCTTCGCCGAGTATGTGGTCGCTTCCCGCGACAGCGTGTTCCGCATTCCCGACAAGCTGGCGTTCGCCAGCGCGGAGAGCCTGCGGCTCAACTACCTCACCGCGCTGCACGGGCTGCGTGATCGGGCGAACCTGCAGAGGGGCGAGCGTCTGCTGGTGCTGGGTGCGGCTGGCGGCGTCGGCATCGCCGCCGTGCAGGTCGGCAAGCTCTTGGGCGCCGAGGTGATCGCCGTGGCCTCGACCGAGGACAAGCGCGTCTTTGCTCGACAAGGAGGCGCCGATCGGGTTCTCGACAGCGTGGTCGAGGGATGGCGCGAACGGCTGAAGGAGGCCTGCAATGGCGGCGGGCCGGACGTGATCTTCGACCCGTTGTGCGGGCCCTTGTTCGAGCCGGCCTTCCGCTCGCTCGCCTGGCGCGGGCGGCATCTCGTCGTCGGCTTCGTCGGCGGGGAGATCCCGCGCCTGCGTGTCAACCTTCCCCTGATGAAGGGCGCCGCGCTGGTCGGCGTCGACGTTCGGCAGTTCGCCCTGTTCGAACGCGAGAAGGCCGATGCCTAGGTGAAGGAGCTGATCGCCTGGACAGACGAGGGCCGGCTTTCTCCCATCGAAGGCCGACGCTTCGCCTTCAACGACTTCGCCGAGGCGATGGCATACGCCCACAGCGGGCGCGGCATGGGCAAGACCATCCTGGAGATCGCCTGATCCTCGTCACAAGCGCCGCTCGCTTCTCGGGTCGAGCGCGTCCTGCAAGCCGTCACCCAGGAAGTTGAAGGCGATCACGGTTAGGAAGATCAGCAGGCCGGGCAGCAGGGCGAGCACCGGCGCCTGCTGCAGCAGCTCCTGCGCGCCGGTCAGCATGTTGCCCCAGCTCGCGGCGGGCGGCTGGGTGCCGAGGCCCAGGAACGAGAGGGTCGATTCGAGCAATACGAGCCCGCCGACCGACAGTGTCGTGGCCACCACCAGCGAGCCTGCGGCGTTGGGCAGGATGTGGCGGAACATGATGCGCTCGGGCCGCGCCCCCAGCGCTTTGGCGGCGCGCGTGAAGTCGCGCGCCTTGAGCGACAG